>JBKOXV010000218.1:0-11908 GCA_046725105.1 bacterium
GCTCGGACCTCTGAGGGCGACGCATCGAAGTGGCGTCGGAAGACGTCCGAGAGGTGGCTGTGACTCGAGAAGCCGGCCGAGAGTGCGAGCTCGGTCAACGAATCACTGTCGGCGAGCGCCAGCAGAATCGAGCGCAAGCGCAGCTGAGTGCGATACTCGTGGAGCGAGTATCCCGTTAGCGTTCGGAATATTCGTGCGAGATGATAGGCACCGGCTCCAACCTCCCGCGCCAGTTGCGTGAGGCTGAGGGTCTGATCTGCGAAGGAAGTTGCGAGGTGTTCACGGGTTGCTTCGACGAGCTCGCGGTGTTGTCGGTGAGCGCGACTCGTCGAGCGGAGCTCGTCGACGGCGGCAGGCGTTGATCGGAGAGGGGTCGCGAGATGCGCGGCGCGTTCGGCGTACTCCAGATCAATGCGTCGTTCGCCTGGGACATGGCGCAGCTCGTGTGCGAGTCGCCAGGCCTCTGATGACATACGGCCGAGGGCGGGGACGAGCGTCGGAGCCGTCTTCTCAATCGAGTCTGCACAGCCCAACTCCTCGGCGAAGTCGGGGCTCGCGGCGACGAACACGTTGACCTCTTCCGGCGAAAGTATCTGACGCCGGCAATAGACCGAGCCCGCCGGGCAAATGACGAGCTCGTTCGGCGTGAGCGTCGTCGGGCCAGCTCCTTCGAAGTCGACCTTCTCGCTCACGTAGTTGAACACGACGTGATGGTCGGCACCGATTTCCATCGGCAGCCGCCAGAGCGGAGCCTCCCGCGACATCCTGGTAAGTCCGACAGCGAGCCCACCGTCGACCCGGGTGAGGCTCGCGAAGCCATTTCTCACCAGCGGTCCGTCGCCGACACGTCGCTCGCCGGTTCGGGCGTTCGCGTCCAACTTCATCGCCGTGGCGGCGCGACCCTCGCGCCCACAACGTCGGGGTCGCCGACGATGAGACTCAGGACCACGTGCACCGTAGGCCGTCGACGAGATCGGTGAAGCGTCCCGGGCCGTGGACAGGTCTCGGCCAAACAAAAGCGTCCAACCATCCCCGACGCGCTCAACAGTGCTGTCGTATGGACGAGGCAGCGGGAGCAGATCGATCCCGACGACCACACCCACTGCGTTTCAGCTCAGCGACGGGCACCTCACAGGAAGCCCGCTCAGTCGATGACTCGGCCGCATAGTGGTCGGCACCGAGAAGGTGAAGCGAAACGTACGGCTCGTCGCCTATTACCCAGCTGTCGTGGGGCGACGGGGGGATGTAGAACAGCTGGCCGGGTCGAAGCTCGACTACGGACCCGTCGTCGAATGCCGCAGTGGCCGCACCCGACAGGACGAGTCCGAGATGCTCGACGGGACAGCGAGTGAGACCCAACGACGGTCCCACGTGCTCTGACCATTTCCAGCCCGGTTGATACGTGGCCCGTCCAATCGTCGTGCCACCGAGGCGCACCAGCTCGAACCGACCCAGTTCGAACTCGCGAACCTCGTCGGGGACGTCGAAGTGCCTCAGGATGACGCCAACGTCGGTCACGGGAGCCTCCTTCGGGGGCGTCTCGCCCCTCGATGTTGTCCATCTTCGCGTCGTCGTGCTTCCGGAGCGTCAACGCGCATCGTCCTCGCGGTGCACGATCTCCGGCGAGAAGGCCGGGAGGCAGATGGCGAGGTATTCAGCACCGTCCGGGGTCGAGTAGCGAACTCGCTCGCCGACGACGACGGCGATCGCCTCGCCGGCCCCGACCTCGATCGTGCCGCCATCGTGGTCGACACTGATCGAGCCGCTGAGCACGACCGTGTACTCGTCGAACGCCAGCACTTGCGCCGGCTCACGCCACCAGGCAGGGCTGCGCATCCAGGCGATGCTCACATCGACCGCGCCGGTGCTCGCACGCCCCACGTACTCGGTGATCGTCTTCGGCGGCTCCCCGGCGGCGGCGACGGTGATGGGGGCGTTGATCAACGTGGGCATAACGACTATTCGCCCGGCCGCCACCCGAGGCGACAAGGCGACGTCATGCCGCGCCTACTCGGCGGTTCAAGGTTGACGGCGTCGGGGCGCCGGTGGCTGTCCCGATGACGCATGCGGCAGGAGGGTCGAGGGCCAACGTCTCGACGCGCACTGCGCCGAACCCGGCCATCTCGAGCAATTGGAGGGTGTGGCGTGCAGCAGCCGCCGTCGTCTCCGCGGTCGCGCCGGGACACCGCGGCTGCGACACGATCGCGATGAGTCCGCCGCCGCGCAACAGCCGTGCGAGCTCCTTCAACCGCACTTCGGGCTCGACCCACATTCCCACGTTGTTGACGGCGAGGATCTTGTCGAAGGTGCCGTCGAACCTGGGCAGGTCCTCGACCGAGGCCACGATCAATGACACCCGGCCCGCCCGGATCGCCGCCGCGTTCCGGCGCGCCGCCTGGGCACGCATCACCTCGGATCGATCGATGCCGACGACCTCGCCACGCACGGCTCGCGACGCGATCTCGCGCACCGCGACTCCCGGCCCGAACCCGATCTCGAGCACCCGATCCGACGGCTGCACGTCCATGAGCGACACCGCCCAGGCGTTTCGCTTCCGGTTCGAAGGCCGCAGTGCCATCTCCCATCCCGCCAGACGTCCGGCCAGGCCGCGTGGATGCTGGAACTGAGAGATGATCCAGCGAACGACTTGCTCTCTCACGTTCCCTACGCGTACAACCTCAAGTGCACCTGAAGTCAAGCCCGAGGCGTCGAGCGCGCTTGAAGTACGCCTGAGGGCAGGTTGAATAACGTCGACGGTTGCCGACATCGACGGCAACTACCCCTCGCGAGGAGTGGGCGAGCGCGGACCGTGGTTCCACGACAACAAGGGAACCCGCTGGCCGTTGGCCAGCCCGTACCCGCCGAATGACCATGCCCGCCTCATCCCACGGAGAGGAGACAGCATGCCGGAGGCGAGGAACGAAACGTTCAGCTTTGCGAGCGGCGGTGACCAGCTCGTCGGGGTGTTGTACCTGCCTATGGAGCGGCCCAGAGCAGCGGTCGTGACAACTGGACCGCTCACCTCGGTCAAGGAGCAAGCCACCGGCGCCTACGCCCGCGCGCTGGCTGACCGGGGCTTCGCCGCAGTCGCCTTCGACCACCGCACCTTCGGGGAGAGTGCAGGTGAACCGCGTCAATTCGAACACCCCGAGGGCAAGTCCCGCGACATCAGCGCGGCGGTCACGGCGTTGGGCACCGACGAGCGGACCCGCGGCCTGCCCATCGCGGCGGTTGGCATCTGCGCCGGAGGCGGATACATGGCCAGGGCCGTCGCTGACGACCAACGACTCTCCGCGTTCGCTGGAGTCGCCGGCGTCTACCCCGACGCTGCCGCCGTCGCCGCAACCTCGCCTCACGAATACCGGGCGGCAATCGATCGAGGAGTCGCCGCAGAGAAGCGCTGGCGGGAGACGGGCAAAGCCGAGACCATCCCAGCCGTCGCGCCCGACGGTGGCGACGTGGCGATGCCGCTGCGGGAGGCGTACGACTACTACGGCACGGCCCGCGGCGCGGTCCACAACTACACCAACGCCTTCGCCGTCCAGTCATTCGCGTACACGACACCATTTGACGCCCAAGAGGCCGCCGCCCGGATCCGAGTCCCCTTCCTCCTCGTTCATTCTGAGCGAGCCCTCGCCCCAGGACTCGCACGCCGCTTCTACGGCTCGATAAGCACGCGCAAGTCGGAGCTCTGGTTGGAGTCACAGGGCCAGATCGACTTCTACGACGATGCCCGCCTCATCGATCCCGCCGCCGACGCAATCGCCGAGCACTTCACGACCGTACTCACCTGACCACCCAGCCGTACTGCTACGCCTCACCCACCGAGACCGGACGCGCCGCGATACCGACCACGGGCATCGCCCTGGCGTAGGCGTTTTGGGGGCGGGGCGGTGTGGCCACAGTCCGCCATGTAGTAAACGCTGTTCGCCGGCTCGACGCGAGCTGCAAGCTTGACGGTGTCACCGATTGCGGTCAGCGACGGCGGGTTCCCCCAGAGGGACGCCGACGATCGCCGTGCCGTGATGGAGCGAAGCGGTTCAACGTCCCAACACCTCCATGACGAGCGCGGCGGTCTCGGCGCCGCTGAAGTTCTGCTGGCCGGTGATCAGGTTTTCGTCGCTCACGGCAAAGCCCTTCCACAGACCGGCCTGGATGTAGTTGGCGCCGAGCGCCTTGAGCTCGTCCTCGATCCGCCACGGCATCACGTGCACGTCCCGTGGCAACGACCCCGCGTCCCACACCGACTTGTCGGAGAAATCCTCTTCGACGTTGGCGAACCCGGTGACGGTCTTGTCGCGAGCGAGTGGTTCGCCGTTCGACAGCCGGGCATACCTGAGGATGGCGACGCCGTGGCAGAGCGCCGAGGTCACCTTGCGGGCCTCATAGAACTCGACGAATTTGGCGTGAAGGTTCGTGGCGGTTTCGAAGGTGAACATCGGGCCCTGCCCGCCGGCGACGACGAGAGCGTCGTAGGAGTCGACGTCGATCTCGTCGACACGGCGGGTGTTCTCTACGAGCTCGATGAACGCAGGATCGTGGAGGTACCCGCGGCTGATGACGTCTTCCGCCTGCCATTGGCTGGCATCTTCGGGGTTGGACATGGCGTCGGCTTGGCATCGGCCGCCGTTGGGACTGAAGATCCCGACCTGGTAGCCGGCCTCGGTGAATTGGAAGTACGGGTGGGTCAGCTCCGCCCACCAGAACCCGACCGGCCAGCCGGTCGTGGTCGACACGGCGGGGTTGGAGATGACGATGGCGACTCGCTTCGGCCGCTGCGGGTTGACAGTGTTCGACGCTTTGTGGGTCATCGGCAGCGCTCCTTTCGGTTCATCGGCCCGTTCACCAGAGGTACCCGGCGACGACTGGTACGGGATCAGGAAGGGGGTGGTCGCCGAGCTGCTCGAGCACATCGCGCTCGATGTCCCGGCAGATGGCGGTGATCGGGACGTCGCTGACGTCATTGGCGAACGGGGCATCCAAGACCGCGCCGACCCGCTCGAGGACGATGAAGACGCCGGCGATCACCGCCGTGAGCGGCACCGCCCACCAGGTGTCGGTGGACGGGAGGACACCGAGGAGGCCGAACGGCAGCAACGTCGAGAAGGCGGCAACGGCGACGCGCGTGAAGTAGTCGTACTGGCGAGGGGTCGGCGTGTGCTGGATCCGCTGGCTGGTGGTAGCCGCCGCGTTGAGCGCGCCCAGAGGGGGCTCGAGCGAGATCTGGTCGAACTGCCCGACCATGCCCTCGCGGACGCCGTCCTTGACTCGCACGGCGACCGACTGCAGTACCAGGTTCGCGGGGTCGCCGGCATCGGCGAGTGCTTGGATGTCGTCGAGCAGCCACGGCTCGACGGCTACCGACTCGTTCGTTCCCCGTAGCCGTGCACCCAGCAAGTAGGCGAAGGCGATCAGTCTGCCGGCCATCTCGCGGCGGTAGGCCGCGGCTGCTTCAGGCGTCGTCGCGCCGGTCGCCACCGAGTTCGTGGTGGCCGCCATCAGCTGGCGTGTGAGCACCCGGCAGCTGTTCTGGATCGTTGCCCATTGCACACGGGCCTCCGTCCAGCGGGCGTTGGCAGCATTGATGCGAAACGCAGCGAAGATGGCCACTGCCGCGCCCAACGTCCCGATCGGCGCGAACGGCAGCGCCAGATGCGGCACGTCGAACACCTCGTGCGCCGCCGTCACCAGGACGGCCAGCACGACGGCGTAGGCCAGAGGCGCCTGATCCGTCGAGACCACACGCACGAGGCTCAAGTTGCGCCTGACGATCATCGGCCAGCCGTGCCTGTACACCGCGCGCCGGTGACCCTCATCCCAGCGCCCCGTCCTTGAACTGCAATAGCCCGATCGTGTTGCCGCCTGGATCGACGAACCATGCCGACATGGCAAAGCCGACGTCAGCGACACCGTCAACGGTCTTGAGGCCGGGCTCGTCGTAGTCGGCCAGGTCGACGCCGCGAGCCCGCAACTCGGCGACCTCGCGGGCTACGTCGGGGACGCGCCAACTTGCCTTTGTCTGCTGCTCGCCGCTCGGGGCGCTCGTTCGAGTGACGACCAGCCGGCTGTCGCCGCCGCACCGGAACGTCACGAAGTCGTCGTTCTCGATCAGCACCTCGAGCCCGATCCTGTCGCAGTAGAACTGCCTGACGACGCCGAGGTCGGTCGCGGTCAGCATCACGTCAATCGGGTGTTCGCGAAGCATGCGTCCTCCTTCCTGCCGGATCACCGAGGACGAACCGTCGTCGTGTCCAGCGCCCGTCCACACCGTGCAGTCCGGTGATGTCCGGTTGATTCAATGGCGCTCCTCTCCGGGGTCGAGGGTGCCGGTCGCGAGAGCTCCAAACGGTCTGGTCGTCGACCGTCGTTTCGGCGGGCGGCCTGGTCAGGTGGCTCGGAGCAGTCCGACGCGCACGGTGAGCGTTCCGATGGTCAACGTGACAGCACCGAGGTAGGCCAGATTGACAAGGCGGTTGGGGCGCGCGGGGTGAGGTCGGACGATCAACGGGAAGAAGGCGATGCGAGCAGCAGGGCGCCGACGGGCATGGCCGTCCGCACAACCTGCTTCCAGCCGTCGCTGAGTTCGGAACAGTCGACGACCACGATGCCGACCAGCACCTAATCGGCGGTCACGGCGGAACGTTCGGGCTTCGGCTCATCGGCGCCTCCTTCGGTCAGACTCATCTAACGCCGGTCGAGGACGATCAACAAGCGCAACTTGTTGTTCAAGAACAAGCTTCACTTGTGGATCGACGCAGTAGGGTCCCCATGTGACCCCGGAGCTGCGTCAGCTTCGAGCGTTCGTCGCGGTGGCTGAGCGGTCGAGCTTCACGGCCGCCGCCCAAGAATTGAATGTCGCCCAGCAAGCGGTCAGTCAACAGATCAAGACCCTCGAGAGAACTCTCGGCGTGACGCTGTTCCGGCGCACCTCCCGGCGAGTTGAGTTGACGCCGGAAGGCGCCGTGTTCCTCGCCGACGCCCGGCGCGTTCTCACCAACGCCGACCGCGCAGTGAGCAGAGTGCAGGCCGCAGCGCGGGGCGAGGCGGGAACCGTGCGCCTCTCGTACACGCTCGCCACGGTCTATGACACCGTCCCGATGGTGCTAGCCACGCTGAACCAGGCGCTCCCCCAGATGAAGATCGATGCCCGCGAGGTGTTCGGAGGCGACCTCATCGGTCTCTTCGAGGCTGAACGCTGCGACATCGCCTTCGCACCGAAGACCACATATCCACGCGGCATCCGCCAGCGACCGATCCGCCACGAACCGTTCCGCGTCGCAGTGGGCGAACATCACCCGCTAGCCGACCGGGCCGAGATCCAGCTGTCCCAGCTGCACAACGAGCGCTTCGAGTTCTGGCCACGCGAGATGGCCCCCGGGTATTACGACGCCGTCGAGGAGGCCTGTCACGCCGCCGGCTTCGAACCGGATCGTGACGAGCAGGCCGCCGGCTCGACTGTCTGGGGCGACATCGCCCACGGCCGAGGCGTTGGCTTGGTGGTCAGCTCGCTCATCGACCAGCTCCCACACGGCGTACGACTCGTGGATGTCGTCCGACCGCCACCGACTCTCACCATCACGGCCGTCTGGGCTCACCGCAACGACCACCCCGCCATCGACCGCCTCCTCGACATCACGACCCGCCTCGCCAGCGACCGAGGATGGATCCGACCGCCCTGATGCCTCAAGACGCTGCTCGCCGGCCCGAGCTCGTCGGGCCCCTCGGCCTGGCCGACGCGCTGGCTCGGCTTCCTCGCCCCATGCCGCCCTGGCCGATGATGGACTCAGGTCGTTCGCCCGCCTCGACGAACTCGACGGGTTCCCGGCCGCTGTTGAGGCGCTGGGTCCGCCCATGTCGGCCGAGACGGCACTCAGTTCCCTCTCGGCGTCGTGGCAGGTCGGCGCAGGGATCACCGTTACCGTCACGCAACGGTCCGGCGCCGGCGGCGCCGCAGTCGACGCCGATCCGCCCGGCCGAGACGAACTGCTCGCCGGGCCGCGACGCATGGGGATCCGCACGTGCTCAAGTTCGGCGACGCCTGCGCCCGCGAATACGCACTCAACCCCGACCCGGTGGACCTGCGGGCCGCTGAACACGTCAGGAGCCACCTCTCCAGGTGGTGATCGCTCCAGGCGGCGACGGCTAGCGCTGGGAGGTGACCATCAACAGCGTCGAGGACCACGGGCGGTGCCAAAACGTTCCGCGGAACGCCGGTCCGAGGGGGTGAAAGGTCTGGCGGGGCCTCTTGGGACATGGTGGCAGAGCACCTCGAAGTCCCTGTCGGCTGACGTACCCCCAGCTCTCGGCGCCGCGCCTCCTCCAGGCTGGGCGTCTTGATGGAATCGTCGGCCGTCAACCGACGTTGCCGACTGCGGTGACCGCAGGGTCGGCCGGCGTCGAGTCAGAGCGGCGATAGGGGGCGGCGATGCGCGCCGCGATCTTCGAGCAGGCCGGAGAGCCGGTGCATGTCCTCACGGTGCAGGACGTTCCGGCGCCGGAGCCTGGGCCCGATGAGGTCGTGGTGGGGTCGACACTTCGGTGGTCCAGCCCGCCGACTCAATGTTCGTTCGCGGCCGGTACCGGATCCAGCCCGACTTCCCGCAGGTAGGGGGGCTCGAAGGCACCGGCATTGTCGTCACCGCTGGCGCCGCGTCAACCATCCCGACCGGGACGCGCGTGGCCTTCCGCCATCCAGGTGCGTGGGCGGAACGCGTCGCGGTGCCTGCCGGGAGCTGCTACGTCGTGCCCGAGGGCGTCCCCGTCGATGCCGCCGCGCAGTTCGCGCTCAACCCCGTCACCGCGTGGGCCCTGCTCGACGAGGTCCGCGTCGAGCGGGGCGACTGGCTCGCGTTGAGCGCCCGGAGATCGGCCGTGGCGCGCCTCGTGGCCGGCATCGCCGAACGGCGCGGCGTGCGCGTGCTCGGCCTGTCGAGGCTGGGTCGTGACCAAGGGCTCGACGGCCCGGTCCTGGACATCTCGGGGCAGGATCTGGCGGCGGAGATCGACCGGGCCACTGCTGGAGCGCCTCTCGCCGGATTCCTGGACAGTGTCGGTGGCGAGGTCGTGTCCGCCGTGCTGCGCGCCCTTCGGCCGGGCGCCACCATCGTGAGCTACGGCGTGCTCGACGACGCGCCGATAACGGTGCGCAACTCTGATCTCATCTACCGCAACCTCACGTGGAAGGGCTTCGGCATCGATCACTGGCTCGCCACCGCCGGCGACCGCCGCGACGCCATGACCAGCGAGCTGTGGCGTCTCATCAGGGACGGAGTGCTCGATCTGCCCGTTGCCGCTCGCTACCCGGTCGACGACATCCGTCTCGCCGTCGCGGCCGCGTCGAAGAGCCCGCCGGGCGCCAAAGTGCTCATCACCATCTGACGGCTCGAGGGCGGCGGTGCCGTTGGCGGCGCTCGACTCGCGCCGAGGATCACGTCGCCGGCTTCATACGGGAAGTGGGGATGTCGATCGCATCGTCGTCGGCGAGGCGAATGCCACGGCACCCGCCGCTCACAGCAGTGGCTCCGCTTCAGGGACTATTTCGGCGACGATCTCGGCCGCCGATTGGCGTTGTCGTACACCGCCGACCGACTGCCCGACATGCAACGCCCGTGCCTCGACCTGGCCGTGTCGGTCGAGGGCCGGTCGGGCCCCCAACGCTGGCGATCTGGACGAGTTCTTCAGTTGCCGGCGCCTCAGCGAGCCGGCGTGGGTGACTGCGACGACGATCGGGTATGAGGTCGGCGTGACCATTCACAGCGAGGTGGGTGCCGTACCTCTGGACGACGAGGCCGTGGAGGAGCCCCCCGGCGTCGACGATGACGACGCGGATGCCGTCGAACCGAACGAGCCGGCCTGACGTGCGGCCGCCCGACGAGCGCAGGACTGGACCCGCCCACCAGGCGGATACCGCCCGGCAGCCGAGGTGCTAGGTGCGGGTTCTCGTTACTGGGGCCAGTGGGTTCGTTGGTGGTCATGTCGCTCGGCGTTTGGTGGACGGCGGGCACGCTGTGACGGCGTTGTCGCGCCATCCCGAGCGCTACCGCGGCGCCGGCGTAGCGGTCGGCGGCGACGTCCTCGACGCCGAACAGATTCGTTCCGTCCTCGATGGTCAGGACGCCGCGTACTACTTCGTCCACTCGCTCGATCGCGCCGACTTCGCGCACCACGACCGCGAGACGGCGATCACCTTCGCCAAGGCGGCCGCCGCCGGCGGCGTCACCCAGGTCGTGTACTTGGGCGGCCTGGGTGCCGACGATGATCGGCTCTCGCCCCATCTGCGCAGCCGTCGTGAGGTCGAAAGGATCCTGCTCGACCTGGCGCCCAGTACGGCGTTGCGGGCGGCCATCGTCATCGGTGACGGCTCCGTGAGCTGGGAGATCCTGTGTCAGCTCGTCGAGCGGCTGCCAGTGATGATCACACCCCGCTGGGTGGAGACGCGAGTCGACCCCATCGGGCTGACCGACGCTGTCACCTACCTGGCGGCGGTGCTCGGTCGCGACGATTCGATCGGACGGACCTACGACATCGGCGGGCACGAGCAGCTGACATACCGACGCATGATGGAGGTCGTGGCGAAGATGACGGCGCGACGGCGGCTCATCAAGCCGGTGCCGGTGCTTTCGCCGCGATTGTCCTCAGAGTGGCTGCGGCTGGTCACCGATGTCGACTTGTGGACGGCCCGGGCCCTTGTCGACTCGATGGTGAACGACGTCGTGGTGCACGACCGCGCCATCGAGAGCCTCACCGGCCACATGCCCGCACCGTTCGCCGACGCTGCCGCCGAGGCCCTCGCCGCCCGGGCGCGACGGCGTGCGCCGGTTGGCGACGGCGATGGTCGTTCCTGAGATCCGCAGACCGCCACGGGAACCGAGACCGGACAGGACGCCCTCGGGCGTCCAGCGCTGGGCCCTTGGGGCCTCCCTGGTCGCAGGCACGGTGCTGTTGGCGGTTGCCTTTTCCGAACCGGGCGACTCAGGCGTTTTCTACCTCGCCGCCTTCGCCGCCGCTGGGGTGTGGCTCGCCGGCGGGCTCGCCGCCGGCAACGTCCAACTTGGCCGCGTCGACCGAGGGCTTGCCGTCATGGCGGCCATCGCGGCGGGCGCCGTAGCGTTCGGCGTCCTCCTCGTCGGGACGGAGGTGGCCAAGCGCCTCCCCGGGCTGTCCGGAGCGGTCGACCGGATTCTCGACACAGCTGACGCAGGACCCACCGGGCTCGTGTTGGCCCTCACGATCGTGAGCGCGATCGGCGAAGAGGTCTACTTTCGCGGGGCGGTGATGGGCGCCCTGCCCGCTCGATGGGCCGGTCCCGGGGGTGTCACGGTCTACGTCGTGGTGACAGCCTTCACTGCCAACCTGGCCCTGGTCATCGCCGCCGCCCTCATGGGCACCCTCCTGGCCGTCGAGCGCCGCGCCACGCAAGGCGTCGTCGCGCCGACGATCACTCACGCCGTGTGGGCGGTGCTGATGGTGGTGGCGCTCCCCCGGTGAGGTCCGCGCCGCGGGAGAGAAGCGTCAGCCGCACGGAACACCCAACACCAGGCTGAACCTTGACCGCTTCAATCACCTTGCCGCCGGGCGACCTGCGCGCATCTGACCCTCCTGACCGGGGCTGACGGCACCAGAGACGAGGCGGCCGCGAGCCACCATCTACGAACAGGGCGAGCGGGGGCGGCTCGGTCCGAGGTAGCGACAGTCGTCCACGGCGACGTGCTCCGTGGATCCGCCTGCTCAGTTCCGGCTGGACGTGCGTCTGCTTCGCCGCCGTCCGGCCCAGTTTGCACTGTTGATTCTCGGAGCGATTCCTAAGGGCCGGTCAGGTCTCCCGGAGGTGCAGGGCACGGCTCGACGGCGTGCGATCGGACCAGGGTCACGAATACCGCCGGCGCCGGCGGTGACCTGGCGGCTCACC
>JBKOXV010000335.1:0-8219 GCA_046725105.1 bacterium
GTCCTCGGCCATGGCGCCCGGGCCCTGATGGTGCGCCCCTCGCCGGTTCCGACGCGGATGGGATGGCGCTCGCCCGCCGACGTCATGTTCGATCCGTTCTGGGCTCGCTGCCGCGAGGCGGGGGTGCTGGTCTGCAGCCACCTGTCGGCCGACGGCTACCACCGGTACGCCGGCGACTGGACCGGGACCTACGAGTTCCGGCCGCACGCTCCCCAGGGTCCGCTCGGCCGCATCATCACCCACGCCCGGGCGACGATGGACTTCTTCGCGGCGATGGTGGTGCAGGGCGCCGTCACTCGCCATCGCGGCTTGCGCCTGCTATCGGTGGAGAACGGCTCCGATTGGGTGCCCTGGGTCATGAAGCGATTCGAGGTGGAGTACTCGCGCTACCCGGCGTCGTTCGCCGAAGACCCTGTCGAGGCGTTCCAGCGCAGCGTCTGGGTGGTGCCGTACTGGGAGGAACCCATCGAGCAGCTGGCTGAGCTCGTCCCTGTGGAGCGCATCCTCGCCGGCTCCGACTTCCCGCACTCCGATGGCCTCCCCGAGCCGATGCAGTTCGCCAAGGCGCTCACCGCCTTCGACGACGGCGCCGTGCGCAAGATCATGCGGGAGAACTTGGCGGGCCTCCTTGCCGGTTGACGGCGCCGCCGCCGGCGTGCGGACGGCGACGACGCTGGCGACGTGGTTCCCGGCGCTGGTGGCGGCCTTCGGCGACCGCGAGGCGATCGTCGGCGAGGACCGCCGCCTCACGTACCGGACCCTCGACGACTCGGCCCGGCGATGGGCCGGCCGGCTCGAGCGGCTGGGAGTCGGCAAGGGCTCCCGCGTCGGGCTCGTGCTCGGCAACGGGCCGACGTGGCTGGAGACGTTCGCCGCCGTGACGCGGCTGGGCGCCGTCGCCGTGCCGCTGTCAACCTTCTTCACGCCGCCGGAACTGGCCCAGGTCGTGCGCCACGCCGATCTGCACGGGCTCGTCGTGCACGGGTCGTTCCTGGGGCGCGACCAGGTCGCCGAGGTGGCGGCGGCGCTGCCGAGCCTGGCGGGCCAGCGGGCCGGTCGGTTGCGACTGGACGAGGCGCCGTTCCTGCGGTGGGTCGGCGTGACGGCCCCGGACGGGCCGCTGCCGGCGTGGGCCGTCGACCTGGGCTCGTTGGACGGGGAGCGCGCCGCCGTCGACGCCATGGCGGCCGAGATCCATCCCGACGATCCGGCGTTGATGATCTACACCTCGGGCTCGACCGCCACGCCGAAGGGCGTGCCGCACACCCACGGCTCGGTCATGGCGAAGACCCACCACCTGCGGGAGATGTTCCAGCTGGACGACGGCGTGCGGTCGTACATCGCTTCGCCGTTCTTCTGGGTCGGCGGCCTCACGATGAGCCTGTTCCCCGTGCTCGACGCCGGCGGGTTGCAGCTGTGCACACACCGCTTCGACGCGGGAGACGTGCTGAAGCTCATCGAACACGAACGGCCGTCGCGCGCGGTGCTCTATCCGCACCACGTCACCGCTCTGCTGGAGCATCCGGCCTTCGACGGCACCGATCGCTCATCGCTGCGTGTCACGGATCCCCGCGTGCTGCCCGCTGGGGTGTCGGTTCCGGTGCCGAGCCACGGGCTGGGCATCGGCATCGGCATGACCGAGACGTTCGGCGGCTACTGGTGGGGACGGCCCGATCCGGCCGGCGCCGGACCGCCGCCGCGGCCGGGCGAACGCCGGCCGCCGCCCCTCGAGATGCTGCAGCCGGGCGTCGAGCTCAAGGTGGTCGGCCCCGACGGCCGGCCTGTCGGCGACGGTGAGCGGGGCGAGATCTGCATCCGGGGTGCCTGCATCACGACGAGCCGGCACAAGGAAGCCCGCGAGACGTCGTTCGACGCCGACGGCTGGTTCCACACCGGTGACGAGGGCGAGATCGACGGGACGCGGGTGCGCTTCCGCGGTCGCCTGGACGAGACCATCAAGACGGCCGGCGCCAACGTGGCCCCGGCCGAGGTGGTGGCGGCGCTGCGCTCCATTGCCGGCGTGGCCGACGCCTACGTGGTCGGCGTCCCGGACGCCGAGCGCGGCGACGTGGTGGCGGCCGCCGTCGTGGCCGAGGACGGTGCCGACCTCGACGGCGAGGCGGTGCGGGCCGCGCTCAAGGGTCGCCTGTCGTCGTTCAAGGTCCCGGCCTACCTCGTGGTCGCGGCGGCCGAGGACATCCCGTGGACGCCGTCGCACAAGGTGCGGCGAGGCGAGCTGGCCGCGCTGATCCGGTCCCGGCTCGAGGTCGGGGTCAGATCCTGAGGCGGGCGCTGGTGACGTGCGAGGAGCGGTCGGACAGCAGGAAGGCGACGACCTCGGCCACTTCGTCCGGCGTCGGGTAGGTACCCATGATGGCGGTGGAGAGGCCCCGCTCGTACTGGTCGGGGTGGTCGACGATGAACTTGGTCGGGTACACGATGCCCGTCGCCAGGGTGTTGACGCGGATGCCGTGCGGCCCTCCGTCGGCGGCGAGTGCCGTCGTCATGGTCTCCAGGCCGCCTTTGGTGATGGCGTAGACGCCCTCGGTTCCGAAGCGGCCGCCTTCGTCGGCGGCGCCCGAGCTGATGTTCACGATCGAGCCCCCGCCGGCGTCGCGCATCATCGGCATCGTCTGGCGGCAGAGGTACCACGGCCCCGTGAGGTTGACGGCGAGGGTGCGGTCGAACTTCTCGAGGTCGTAGGCCCAGACGGGACCGGCCCAGTTGACGGCGGCGTTGTTCACGACGTGCCGGACCGGCCCGAGCTCGGTGGCCACGTCCGCCACCACCCGGTCGATGTCCTCACGGCGGCCGACATCAAGCACGTGCCCGACGACGATGGCCTTGGGGTAGTCGGCCTGGATCGCCGTCGTGACCTCCGCCGTCCGCCGTTCGTGGCTGTCCGTGACGACCACCGTGGCGCCACCAGCGGCCAACCGGCGGGCGCACGCCTGGCCGATCCCGATGCCGGCCGCCCCCGTCACGAGCGCCACCCGGCCGTCGAACTCCTGGTCGTCGATCACCCCGCCAGTATCCCAGGCCGCCGCCCGGTCGTTTTTCCGGTCGACGTGACGGTTTTCCACCGCTGTGGTGGATTTCCGTCACATCGAGCGGTGTGGGCGTCGGGCCGCTGAGCCCAACAAGGATCCATCCGGCCGCCGGTGGGGTGCCCCTACAGTGCCGCGGTGGGCTGGATCTACTCGGAGCTCGTGCTCGTGTCGTTGGCCGCGATGGTCTCGCCCACGACGTTGACCTTCTCGGTGCTCGTGCTCGTCCTCGGTGAACGGCCGCTGCGTACCGGGCTCTTCTTCTACCTCGGCGCGCTGAGCGCCACGTTGCTCATCGGTGTAGTGGCCGCCTTCGTGATCGGTGACGTCGCGGCATCGGACACCTCGACGCCCAAGACATGGGTGGCCATCCTCGACATCGTGTTCGCCGTCGTCCTCTTGGTGCTCGTCGCCAGGATGGCGAGACGGCCCCCCAACCCGGCCAGGACGGCCGCCGCCATGGGGCAGATGCAAAAGGTGGCGTCGTCACCGGCCGTCGCCATCTTCGCCGCCGGTGCGACGCTGGCCAACCCGGGCGGGTTCATCCCGATCGCGCTGAAGACGATCTCGGAGACCGACCCGAGTGCCGCGCAGTACATCGTCGACTGGCTGTTCTTCGCGCTCGTCTCGCTGCTGCCACTCCTCATCGCCATCGTGCTGCTGCTCGTCGCTCGGGACTGGACGACGAAGGTGCTGGAGCGGGTGCGGGCGTGGCTCGAACGCAATGCCCGTACTGTGGCGATCGTGATCGTCGTGCTGCTCGCCCTGGCGCTGCTGCGCAACGGCATTGCCGGCCTAGCCAGCTGAGCCGAGACATCCGGGAAACGTGGACGCCAGGTGACCACTTTGCGGCGGCACGATCGACCGCAACCGACCGAGGAGGACCACCATGGACTGGAAGCTGGAGCTCGTCGCCCTGCCCGTTTCCGACGTCGACAAGGCCAAGGCGTTCTACGTCGACCAGGTCGGGTTCACCCTCGATCACGACCACACCGTCGACGGGAACATCCGCTTCGTGCAAGTCACCCCGCCCGGCTCGGCCTGCTCGATCGCCTTCGGTCGCGGCCTGGTCCGGGAGGGCCAGGGCCCGATCACCTCGCTCCAGGTCGTGGTACCCGACATCGAGGCGGCCCATGCCCACCTCACCGAGCGCGGGGTGGACGTGAGCCCGATCGACGACCAGCCCTGGGGGTCGTTCGTCTACTTCCAGGACCCTGACGGCAACGCCTGGGCCGTCCAGCAGGTCGTGCCGCGCTCGAAGCCCTGAGGTGGATGCCATCATCATCGGCGCCGGCGTCATGGGGTCCGCGATCGCCTTCGAGCTGGCGAAGCGCGGCCACCGGACCCTGAACGTCGACACGAGGATGACGGCCGGAGCCGGCTCGACCAGTTCGTCGTCGGCGTGCGTCCGCTTCCACTACTCGACGTGGGATGCCGTGCTGCTGTCGTGGGAGGCGCACGGGCAGTGGGCCCGCTGGAACGAGCACCTGGGTGTGGAGGACGAGGCTGGCTCCGCCCGCTTCATCAGGACGGGAGGCCTCGTCCTCGACACGCCGGGTTCGAACCGCGAGGTCGTGCTGGCCTTGTTCCGGGCGGCTGGCATCCCGTTCGAGGAATGGGACGCCGAGACGATCGCCGCCCGCGTGCCCGGGCTCGACCCGACGTCGTTCTTCCCGCCCAAGGCCGTCGACGACGACCGGTTCTGGGCCGACGGGGTGGGTCGGCTCGGTGGCTACTACACGCCCGACGCCGGCTTCGTCGACGACCCGCAACTCGCCGCCCACAACCTGATGGCGGCGGCCCAGGCTCACGGTGCCCGCTTCCGCTTCCGGTCGAAGGTGGTGGAGGTGCTCAGGAGACGGGACCGCGCCAGCGGGGTCCGTCTCGACGACGGCACGATCGTGACGGCTCCGGTCGTCGTCAACGCCGCCGGGCCGCATTCGAGTGCCATCAACGCCCTGGCCGGTGTCACGGACGACATGCGGATCTCCACCCGGGCGTTGCGCCAGGAGGTCCACGTCGTGGAAGCGCCGGCCGACTTCCGCATCGATGCCGGCGGCACGTTCGTCACCGACGGCGATCTTGGTACGTACTTCCGCCCCCATCTGGGCGGCACGATCGTCGTCGGCGGGATGGAGCCCGAGTGCGACCCGCTCGTGTACGTGGACGACGCCGACGACTACCGAGACACGCCCACGGTCGAGGTCTTCGAAGCCCAGACGCTCCGCCTGAGCCGCCGGGTGCCGGACGTCGTCCTGCCGCCCCGCCCGGTCGGCCTGGCCGCGCTGTACGACGTGACCGAGGACTGGGTGCCCATTTACGACCGGAGCTCCCTATCGGGCTTCTACCTGGCCTGCGGGACGAGCGGCAACCAGTTCAAGAACGCACCGATGGTGGGCCGGCTGATGGCCACCCTCATCACGGCGGTGGAGGGCGGCCACGACCACGACGCCGAGCCGGTGAGGCTGGCGTGCGAGCGGGGTCCGCATTCGATCGACATCGGGCACTTCTCGCGGCGGCGCGACCGGGTCGCCACGAGCCACTCGGTCATGGGATGAGCGGCTCGGGCGGGTGGATGCCGGCGAGGGTGGGTCGACGATCGCGGTCAGCTCGACTGGCTGTCAAGGGGCGCCACTCTCGGCGATTTGGTGCGCGATGAGTGTCATATAGACCGAAAACTCGCGTCAGATCGCTCCGTTGGAGCTCTACCTCGCCGGTGGCGCGAAGTGGCGCAGGCCGTGGCCGAGCACGATGCCGGGCACGGTGACGTGGAACTCGTCGGGGAAGACGCGGCAGGCGACGTTCAGGCTGGGGTAATCGCGGCCGCGAAGAGCTTCGGTGAAGCGCAGGGCATCGGCCACCATGTCGAGGTGGGTGCGGCCCGGCTTGGCCGGGTGTCCGTCCGGCAGGTTGGCCGCCTCCCGGCGCCGGCCGTCGTCGGTCTCGAAGGCGCCGATGCCGACGTAGACGTCGGCGGCGAGGTCGTCGTGCGCGGCGGCGCGCTCCGCCTCGCGCTCGAAGGTGACGTAGTGGTCCCACCACAGCGACGGGCTGCTGAGGATGTACCGGTCGAACGTGTCCGGTTCGGTGAGGAGGACGTGGGCGCCGAAGAGCCCGCCGAGGGAGTGGCCGAAGTAGATGCGGTCCGCTCCCGGCGGCAGCCGGCTGCCGAGCCAGGGGAACAGCTCGGTGCGCACGAACCGGAGGAAGGCGTCGGCACCGCCCGACCCCTCGAAGTGACGGGAGGGCGTCGGTGTCAGGTCCCGGACGCGGACGTCGACCGTGTCGGCGATGGTGGCGGCCTCCGGGTACCCGATGCCGACGACGAGCATCGACGGCAGCAGGGCGGGGAGCCGCATCAACCGGATCGTGTCGACGGTCAGACCGAACAGCCCGTTGGCGTCGGTGACGAACAGCGCGGTGGTCGGCTCCTGCCCGCACAAGCCGAGGAAGATGCGCAGGCGCGCACCGAGTTCCGCTGACGCCATGTCGTGGACATCGACCTCGCCCAGCGGCATCGAGGCGATGGTGACTCAGCCCACCCCGTGGCGCAGGAGGCGTCCCGACTGGGCGCCCGTCTCCTTGTCGTCCTCGATGGTGACCTCGCCGTTGACGAGGACCCAGCGATAACCGTCGGCGCGCTGGATGCGCCGCCACTCGCCGCCGGGGAGGTCGTGGGCGACTTCGCTCGGCCGGGAGTCGAGCCGTTCGAAGTCGTAGACGACGATGTCGGCGGGGCCGCCGACCCGAATGGTGCCGCGGTCGCGGAAACCGGCGAG
This sequence comes from bacterium, assembly GCA_046725105.1. Classification (GTDB taxonomy): domain Bacteria; phylum Actinomycetota; class Acidimicrobiia; order Acidimicrobiales; family Ilumatobacteraceae; genus DASXAI01. Next base: position 6,827 of record JBKOXV010000335.1, read on the forward strand.
CGAGGCGGGCAGGGCCGAGAGCCGCCAGTGGGCGTCCTCCAGGGAGAGCAACTCCCGCTCGCGGACGTGATGGGCGAGCGTCTCAGTGGGATAGCGGCCGGCCGTGAAGAACTTGGTGTGGGCGCCGCCGTCGGACACGCCCATGAGCACGTACGGGTCGGCGATGATCTCGTCCATCAGGTGGGAGCTGCCCGCCGGCGACGCCGCGAAGAACACCGTGCCGAGATCGTCGGCGACAGCGATGTCGAGCATGGCGTCGACGGGATGGACGCCCATGAGCTCGGCCGCCTGACCCACGGACATCTGTCGGTAGGGCTCGGTCTGCGGCGACTTCGGGGTCAGCACGGTGACGGCATCGATCGAGCCGCTGACCACCCGAGGCAGGTTGTCCTTGAGGGCCTGGCGGCCGGCGGGGTCGGCCAGCTTGTGGCGGCGCTCCTCGTGCGTTCCCGTGGTGGCCTCGCACCACGCCGCGGCGTCGTCGTAGAGGTTCCAGTCCTCGAACGTGAACGTGAACCCGGCGTCAGTGGTGACGCCCTGCCCATAGACCGGGATGCCGCGTTCCCGGCACCGGTTCAGCCACTTCATCTGGTTGCGGTGGATGAACGGACGATCCTCGAAGGCTTGTACGACGTTGTGGAGCACGGGCCGGCCCGAGATCGAGGCCAGCTCCTCGAGGTGGGCCCAGTCGCGCTTGTGGTCGTCGGTGGTGAGCGTCATCTGGATGACGCCCTGGTTGCGCTCGGCCAGCACGGCGGCGAGCACGCGGCACGTCTCGTCGTGCATCACGTCGGTGGGCATCGGCGTGCCGTCCCAGTCCCGCTGCACCGCGGCCGGACCGGTGGGTGGCAGACGTTGCGCCGACCATCCGCAGCCGCCGGCGTCCATCGCCTCGTGCAGCAGGCGAGCCAGCTCGCGATGGTGCGCGGCGGTGGGCTCGACGCCGGCCTTGGCCGCCTCCCGACCGAGCACCGACACCAGCAGCGGACCGACCGGCACATAGGGCAGGACGTTGACGGCCTTCGGGGTGCGGCCCAGCGAGTCGAGGAACTCGGGGAAGGTCTCCCAGTCCCATGGCAGACCGGCGCGCATCGAGTCGTAGGGGATGGCCTCGACGCGTGTCATCGACCGCATTGCCCGCTCGCGCTCGTCGGGCGCCACCGGTGCGAAGCCGAAGCCGCAGTTGCCGATGGCGACGGACGTGACTCCGTGCCATCCCGACAGCGTGCAGTAGGGATCCCAGAAGACCTGGGCGTCGTAGTGGGTGTGGAGATCGACGAACCCGGGCGCCACATGGAGGCCGGACGCGTCCAGCACCTGCGCCCCGTCCGACGCTCGGACGCGGCCGATCTCGGCGACCACGCCGTCGCGGATGGCGACGTCGGCCCGGACC
>JBKOXV010000176.1:0-12633 GCA_046725105.1 bacterium
ACATCGTGGACAAGATCCCGGATTCCGAGGCGGCGCAGGCGGCCCGGAACGCGTGCCAGCAACACCCGGACATGGTCGCCATCGCCGCCAGCGAGCTGAAGGACGCCATCGCTGTCGCCCAGGAGGACGTGTGCAAGGGCACGGTCTGGTATGTGGCCGGCGGCCAGGGTGTGGAGCAGACGGCGTACTTCGTGCAGACCAACGACATCCTCAGTCAAGGCGCCTACGCCTCCGGAGTGGCGGCCGGCTTGCTCATGAAGGCCAACAACTCCACCAAGGCCGGTTTCCTCACCGGCCCGCAGGCCAGCTTCACCTCGGACTTCGCCAAGGGCTGGGAGGCCGGCATCAAGTCGCAGGTGCCCAACGCCGAGGTGGTGACCACCTACACCGGAGACTTCGACGACTCGGCCAAGGCCGTCACCGCCTTCCAGGCCATGAAGTCGCAGGGCATCGGCGTCGTGTACCCGTACCTCGGCGGCGCCACCTTCGCCGTCGCCGCCCAGGCCAACCAGGCCAACATCCCGGTGCTGACGCCGGGCACCGACAACTGCGCGGTGACCGACCCGAAGTTCGCGGTATCGGTGATCTTCGACCCGGGGGCGTACTTCAACGCCGCTCTAGGGCCGTTCAAGGAAGGCAAGCTGCGCGTCGGCACGGCGCTGACATTCCACATGGGCGTCGACCCGGTGCCCTCGGTGAAGTTCTGCCAGCCGACCGGCGACCAGGCCGCCGTCCTCGCCCAGACCATCAAGGACATCGGTAGCGGCAAGATCCGTACCGACCAGCTGACGGGGTTGAACGACTACGGCAAGTACGTCCCTGGCTCCTGAGCGGTCGCCGATGCAGTCACCGGCTCTCGAAGCGCGTGGGCTCACCAAGCGCTTCGGTTCCGTCGTGGCGTGCAACGCCGTGGATCTCACCGTCCATCCCGGCGAGATCCACGGCATCCTCGGCCAGAACGGGGCCGGCAAGAGCACGTTGATGAACACGTTCCTCGGCCTGATCGAGCCGGATGCCGGCGAGATCCTGGTCAAGGGGGAACGGGTGCACGTGGCCGATCCGTTCCGGGCCGCCGAGCTCGGACTCGCCATGGTGCACCAGCACTTCAGCCTCATCGGCCCGCTCACCGTGTGGGAGAACCTCACCCTCGGCGAGCGCGGCCGCATCGACGAGAAGCGCGTCTCGGGCGAGATCCGTGAGGTGGCGCGGCGGTACTCGCTCGACGTCGACCCGCGGGCACGCGTCGACGACCTCACCACCGGCCAGCGCCAGCGGGTGGAGATCGTGAAGTGCCTGCTGCGCGATCCCGACGTCTTCATCCTCGACGAGCCCACCTCGGTGCTGACGGCGGCGGAATCGCTCGAGCTCTTCGCCGTGCTGCGCCAAGTCGTGCGGGACGAAGGTCGCGCCGTGCTGCTCATCAGCCACAAGCTCGACGAGGTACTGCACGCCACCGATCGCGTCACGATCATGCGCGGCGGACGGGTCGTGGCCGAGCGACCCACGGCGGAGACGACAGTGGCCGAGCTGGCGCGCGAGATGATCGGCCGCGAGGTGTCGCTGCGGTCCGTCTCGGCCGCTGCCGTCGGCTTTCTCGAGGCCGCCGCCGACGAACCCGTGGCCGTGGCCGCCGAGCCGCCGCGCGGGCCGGTGATGCTGTCCGTCAACGACGTGCGCGCCGTGGCGAAGGACGGCCGGCCCCTCCTCGACGGCCTGTCGCTGCAGGTGCGCCGGGGCGAGATTCTCGGTCTGGCCGGTGTCGAAGGCAACGGCCAGAAGGCGCTCAGCGATCTGCTGTCCAGCATCCTGGAGGTCACGAACGGGATGGTCGAGGTGGACGGCGTACGGGTGCCGGCGGGCCGGCCCGGGGCCATGGCGGCGGCGGGCATCGGCGTCATCCCCGAGGACCGTCACGTGTCCGGCTGCGTGGTCGACATGTCGGTTGGCGAGAACCTCGTGCTGTCCGACCTCGACGTCGTGAGCCACAGGGGCGTCTTACAGCGACGGCGGATCCGGGAACGGGCCGGCCAGCTCGTGCGGGAGTTCGACATCATGACGTCGTCACTCGACGCCCCGTTCCGGTCGCTGTCGGGCGGCAACCAGCAACGCGTCGTGCTGGCGCGCGAGCTGTCGCGCTCGCCGCTGGTGCTCGTCGCTGCGCAACCGACGCGCGGCCTCGACGTGGGCGCCATCGAGTACATGACGGCCCGGCTGCGGGCGGCGGCCGACTCGGGCGTGGCCGTCTTGCTGATCTCGACCGAGCTGGAGGAGATCCTCGAGCTGTCGGACCGCGTCGCCGTCATCCACCGCGGGCGGATCGTGGGCGAGATGGCGCGCCGCGAGGTCGACCTCGACCGCCTCGGCCTCATGATGGGCGGGCAAGCGGCATGACTTCGGAGTGGCGGAGATGGTGACGACTCCGGTCCGTACGCCGCCGGATCTGGTGCCCGCGTCGGCGCCGCCCACTACCGACCGGGGCCGGCGCATCCGGTCGGGCCTGTTCGTTGTCGGCCTCTACGTGGCGTCGATCGCCGTCGCCCTCGGCATCGCGGCGCTGATCGTGGCCCTCACGTACGGCGATCCGTCGACGGTCTTCACGGCCCTCTGGGACGGCAGCTTCGACTCGTGGGGCTCGTTCGGGTACACGCTCGACGCCGCCGCCCCGCTGTTGATCGTGGCCGTGGGCACGATCGTGTCGTCACGGGCCGGCCTCTTCAACATCGGCCAGGAGGGCCAGCTCACCATCGGCGCCATGACGGCCGCGCTGGTGGCCCTCAAGATCGACGGCCCCGGCCCGCTCATGCTGATCCTCGCCCTCGTCGCCGGTGCCGCCGGCGGGGCGTTGTGGGCGGCGATCCCGGCTGTCCTGCGGTTCTGGCGGGGCGTCGAGGTCGTGATCAGCTCGCTGCTGCTCGTCTTCGTCGCCTTCCAGGTGCTGTCGTACTCGTTGAGCACGACGGCACTCCTGCACGAGAACGCCGAAGGGGCGTCGCTGACGGAGTCGGATCCCCTGCCGGCCGGCGTGCGCCTGCCCCGCTTCGGCACCTACCCCCACGCCAACATGTCGAGCGGCCTCATCATCGCCCTCGTGCTGGCGGCCGTGGTAGGGATCGCGATGACGCGCACTACGTGGGGCTTCCGGGTGAAGATGCTCGGCCTGAACCCGGTCGCCGCCAAGCGGGTCGGGGTGCGCGCCGCCGTGCTGGGCAGCGTGGCGCTGATGGTGTCGGGCGCCTGCGCCGGCCTGGCCGGCGGCGTGGTGCTCACCAGCCAGGCGTACCGCATAACCCCCACCATTTCGAACAACATCGGCTGGAACGGGCTCCTCGTGGCCCTCGTGGCCCGCAACAACGCCTGGGTGGCCATCGTCGTCGCCATCCTCTTCGGCGGCCTCCACGCCGGGGGTGGCTTCCTCGCGTCGACCGGGGTCCCGAGCGACCTGGTCGACATCGTGGAGGCCCTGGTCGTGCTGGCCGCCGTGTTCCCGCCGGCGGTGCTGGAGCTGCAGCGCCGCCGGGCCCGCCCCCAGGCGGTAGCGGCGGGGGAGGCGTCATGAGTCATGACCTGACGACGATCCTCGACAGCGCCGTCTTCCTCACCGTGCCGCTGCTGTTCGCCGCCCTCGGCGAGTACATCGCCGAGCGGGCCGGCACCCTCAACATCTCGGTCGAGGCCATGATGCTGTCGGGCGCGTACGCCGCCGCCCTGGGCTCGTCGGTGTGGGGTCGGGCCGACTACGGGCTCCTATGGGGAATGGCGGCCGGCCTCGTGGTGGCGGTCATACACGCCAACTTCAGCCACCGTCTCCAGGCCAACACCTTCGTCGTCGGTCTCACGCTCAACGTCCTCGCCCTCGGCCTCACGAGTTACCTGCTGAACCAGGTCGACATGACGCCGAAGCTGATGAGCACCGTCGACGTCCCCGTGCTCTCGAACATCCCGATCATCGGCGAGCCGTTCTTCTCCCAGCCGTGGCCCGCCTACCTCCTCTACGGGCTGGTGCCGCTGGTGTGGTGGGTGATGCAGCGCCGCCGGTGGGGTCTCGAGATGCGCTCGGTGGGCGAGAACCCGAAGGCGGCCGACGTCACCGGCATCCACGTCAACAAGCGGCGGCGCCAGGGCCTGCTGATCTGCGGTCTGCTGGCCGGGCTCGGCGGCGCCTTCCTGTCGGTGGCCGAAGTCGGCACGTTCAACTCCAACATGACGGCCGGGCGCGGCTTCATCGTGATCGCCGCCGTCATCTTCGGCGGCTGGACCCTTCGCGGCACCGTGGCGGGCTGCTTCCTGTTCGGCGGCGTCGACGCCTTCCGCCTGGCCCTGCCCGCCCTCGGCTACACGCTGAACCCGCAGCTCCTCATCGCCTCGCCGTACCTGTGTGCGCTGCTGGCCATGTGCTTCTTCGCCAAGCGGACCCGCCAGCCGGCCGCGCTGGCCCAACCGTTCGAGCGGGGCGCGGCGTGATGATCTTCGATCCGGCCGAGCATCCGGCCGGCCGCTGCCAAGGCGTGCTGTCGCAGCTCGTCACCTCGCCGTCGATTGCCGAGTCGCCCGCCCACCTCGAGTGCCGCATCCATCGCGAGATGGACCTCGGCGAACCGGGCGTGCCCGCCTCCGAGGTGCACATCGTGGTGGGCGAGGTGGTGTGCGTGACGCTCGACGACTCGATCTGCACGCCGGACTACCGGATCGACCAGACCGCGATGGCGGCGGTGGGCCGAATGGGCTTCCCGTGGTTCACGACGGCGACGCCCGAGTCGATGATGGTGATCCCGCGCTACACGTACGAGGAGTTCCTGGAGCAGCGGGCGGCACGGTCGTGAGGGCCATCGTCCACGAGGCCCACGGCGACGTCGACGTCCTCCAGCTCGTCACCGCGCCCGACCCCGAACCCGGTCCGGGCGAGGTCTTGATCGCGGTACGCGCCACGTCGCTCAACCGCCTCGACGTCATTCAGCGGGCCGGACCGCCGTTGCTGCCCGGCTTCCAGCTGCCCCACGTCGCCGGCATGGACGTCGCCGGCGAGGTCGTGGCCACTGGCTCCGGCGTCACGGCACCGGCCGCCGGCGCCCGTGTGCTCGTGAACCCGGCCGTGCAGTGCGGCGAGTGCGAATGGTGCCGGCGCGGCGACGACGGCTTCTGCCCGGCCGTCCGGGTCGTGGGCGGCAACCATCCGGGCGGCTACGCCGACCTGTGCGTGGTGCCCGCCACCCACGTCCACGTGCTGCCCGACCGGATCTCGTACGAAGAGGCGGCCACGATCCCGACCATCTACTCGACGGCGTGGCACGCCCTCGTGGAGGTGGCGCGCCTGCAGATCGGCGAGACCGTGCTGATCCACGCCGCCGCCAGTGGCGTCAGCGTGGCCGCCATCCAGCTGGCCAAGCGCATGGGCGCCCGCGTGGTGGCCACCGCCGGCACCGAGGCCAAGTGCGAGCTGGCCCTGAAGCTGGGCGCCGACGTAGCCGTCAACAACCGCACCGACGATGTCGTGGCGGCGGCGCGCCGCGCCACCGGCGGCGGCGGTGTCGACGTGGTGTTCGACCACGTCGGCCCGGCGTTGTTCGGGCCGTCGCTGTTCTCGCTGCGACCGCGCGGGCGCCTGGTGTTCTGCGGGTCCACCACCGGAGTGGAGGCGGCGTTCAACCTGCCGTACACCTACCACTTCGGCCTGCAGCTGCTCGGCAGCGACCCGTACTCCTACGCCGAGTTCGGTCGCATGCTCGACGCCTACTGGACGGCCGGCTTCATGCCCGTGATCGACAGTGTCTACCCGCTCGACCTGGCGGCCGTGCGGGAGGCGCACCGACGCCTCGAACGAGGCGACGTGATCGGCAAAGTGGTGCTCCAGCCGTGAGCGCCGCCTAACCAAGGAGAGAGTGGAATGACGACGACCCAGGCTCCACCTGAATCGCTCTTCACGCATGTGGCCCTGCCCGTGCGCGACCTGGACGCGACGCTCGCCTTCTACGAGCGCTACACCACGCTGCGCAAGATCCAGGAGCGCTACGAACCCGAGACCGGCTTGCGGTCGGTGTGGCTGGCCAACGCCCGCGACGTCACGGATGTAGCCGCCCGGTTCGTGCTGGTACTCATCTGCGGCCACCTGCCCGGCCACATCACCGGCGACATCAAGGAGGAGTACGGGTTCCTGCGTTCGATCAGCCACCTGGGCATCTCGCTGGAGACACGGGCCGACGTCGACCGGGTCGCCGAGATGGCCAAGGAGGACGGCATCCTCATCCTCGGCCCTCGGTACATGAACCCGGTGGTGGGCTACATCTGCCTGATCCGCGACCCGGACGGCAACCAGCTCGAGTTCTCCGTCGAGCAGGTCCTCGGCTGACCGTGCCCGAGCGCATCGACACACTGATCGAGGGCGCTCTCGTCGTCACCATGGACGCCGAGCGGCGGGTGGTGACCGACGGGGCGGTCGCCGTTCGCGGCGCCGACATCGTGGCCGTCGGCAAGACGGCCGACGTGCGGGCCGCCTACGAGCCGGCGGCCTCGATCGACGGGCGGCGCTTCGTCGTGACGCCGGGACTGGTGAACACCCACATCCACATCACCGGCGAACCGCTGACGCGCGGCTACGTGCCCGACGACACGCCCTTCGAGGAGAATGTCTTCCAGTGGCTGGTGCCGCTGTACTCGGTCCACACCGAGGAGGAAGAGCGGCTGTCGGCCCAGCTGGCGGCGGCCGAGATGCTGAAGTCGGGCACGACGGCGTTCCTCGAGGCGGGCACGGTCAGGTTCGTAGACGCCGTGGTCGACGGCCTGGTCGAGATCGGCATCCGCGGCCGCGTCGGCAAGTGGGTGTGGGACCTGCCGCCGGAGCCGGACGTGTACCGGCAGACCACCGACGAGGCCGTCGCCAACCTCGACGCCACGCTGAAGACCCACCGGCACGTGGCCGGCGGCCGCATCCAGGCATGGGCGATGATCATCGGCCACACGACCTGCAGCGACACGTTGTGGCGGGCGGCCCGCGACGCCGCCGATCGCTACGAGACCGGGCTCAACTTCCACATGTCGCCGGCCGCCCTCGACCCAGACGGCTTCCTGGCCCAGTTCGGGCAGCGACCCTTCGCCCATCTCGACGAGCTGGGCGTGCTCGGTCCCGACGTGGTCGCCGTCCACTGTGTGCACGTCGACGACGACGAAGTGGCCGTGCTGGCCCGCCGCGGGTGCAGTGTCGCCCACTGCCCCACGACGGCGCTGAAGGTGTCCTACGGCGTCACCCAGATCGGAAAGATGCCCGAGATGGTGCGGGCCGGGGTGAACGTGGCCATCGGCACCGACGGCAACAACGCCTCCAACTACTCCGACCTGATGCGCGCCACCTATCTCGTGGCCGGCTTGTTCAAGGACGCTCGACGCGATCCGACGATGTTCCCCGCCGAGCAGGCCTTCGAGATGGCGACGCGCGGTGGAGCGCGTGCCATCCTGGCCGACGACGAGATCGGTTCGCTCGAACCCGGCAAGAAGGCAGATCTGGTGCTCCACGACCGCGACCGGCCCGAATGGACGCCCCTCCTCAACGTCGCCAACCAGCTCGTGTGGGCGGCCGACGGGCGCGGCGTGCACACCGTCTTCGTCGACGGGCGCAAGGTCGTCGACGGCTACCACCTCACCACCGTCGACGAGATCGACCTCTACCGTCGGGCCCAGGCCGCCGGCGAGTCGATCGTCGCCCGCACCGGCCTCCCCAACCGGGCCAAGTGGAAGGTGGTGTGATGCGTCGACCTCGCTCGCTTCGCTCCGCTCGATCGCCGGGCGGGGGGCTCCGGCAGGAGCCTCTGCCCCCCGCACCCCCCGCCGGTTCTGGCTGGCCCAACCGAGCGGGCCAAATGGAAGGTGGTGTGACGATGGAGTACCGCCCGCTGGGCCGTACCGGCATGACGGTGAGCTCGTTCTGCCTCGGCACGATGATGTTCGGCGCCTGGGGCGACACCACCTACGAGGAGTCCGAGGGCATGGTGCACGATGCCCTCGACGCCGGCATCAACGTGTTCGACACCGCCGACATCTACGACGACGGCGTGTCCGAACGCTGGCTCGGCCAGGCCCTCGCCGGCCATCGCGACGAGGTGATCCTCGCCACCAAGTTCCACAACCCGATGGGCCCCGACCCGAACCGCCGCGGCAACTCGCGGCGGTGGATCATGACCGCCGTCGAGGAGAGCTTGCGGCGGCTGGCCACCGACTGGATCGACCTGTACCAGGTCCACCGGCCCGATCCCTCCACCGACGTCGACGAGACGCTGGGCGCGCTGTCCGATCTGGTGCACCAGGGCAAGATCCGTGCCATCGGGACGTCGACGTTTCCCGCCGCCGCCCTCGTGGAAGCGCAGTGGACGGCGCAGCGGCGGGGGCGGGAGCGCCCGGTGAGCGAGCAGCCTCCGTATTCGGCGCTGGCCCGGGGGGTCGAGCGCGACGTCCTGCCGGTGTGCCAGCGCTACGACGTCGGCGTGCTGGTGTGGGCGCCTCTCAACGGGGGCTGGCTGACGGGAAAGTACCGGCGGGGGACGGAGCCGCCGGCGTCGTCGCGGGCCGACCGGGTGCCCGACCACTTCGACTACGGCGGCCGAGCCCACGAGCGCAAGCTCGACGCCATCGAGGCCTTGGTGGCGGTGGCCGACGCGGCTGGGCTGCGGCTCATCGACCTGGCCCACGCCTTCGTGCTGGCCCATCCGGCCGTCACCAGCGCCATCCTGGGGCCCCGCAGCCGGGCCCAGCTGGCCGACGCTCTCAAGGGCGTCGACGCTCGCCTCGACGCCGACGTGCTCGACCGCATCGACGCCATCGTCCCGCCCGGCGACATGCTCAACCCGGTCGACGCCGGCTACGACCCTCCTTCCATCACCGACCCGGCCGCCCGTCGCCGGTGAGCGCTCCTTCAGCAGGTGAACTCGTCCGGGGCCAGCGGCGTGGCCACGTCGGCGCGGATCAGCTCCATCAGGTGGGCGGCGCGGCCCTCCCATGCGCTGGCCGGACCGACCCGGTAGAACGGCGACTGCAGGTTCGGCATAAGGCGGGCCACCATGGCCGTGTCCTCGGCGTTGGTGGCGGCCAGGCTCGCCAGCTGGGCGGCCTGCTCCTCGGGATCGGTGGTGCGCCCGTAGATCCGCGACACCAGCCGGGTGCGATCCGGTGCCAGCGGGTCGGCGCGTACCAGGATGAGCTGGGTCGGGTACGGGAGCGGCGTGAGGTTGGGGCAGATGAAGTCGGCGTAGTGGCCGCGCTGGTCCTCGTCGGGGAGGTCGGTGCGGCCACCGGACGGGTCGTCGACATCGACGCGATGCGGCTTGTAGCCGCTGCACGTCCGGCCTTCGAAGCGGACGACCGTGTCGAGGTTGTGGCGCTGCTCGTTGAAGCGCCGGTGCACGAACCGCACGTGGTAGTCGTCGTTGGAGTTCTCGACGAAGGCCTTCCAATTGATCGGGTACGTCTCGTCGAGGCCGGACTCGAAGCGGTGGAAGGTGTCGAAGCGGTAGCGGTCGTACCGGTCGGCGAGAGGGGCGATCCATTCTCGGAACGACGGCGCCCGGTGCGACAGGCAGCCGAACACCAGCAGGTCCCACGCCACCTCGATGCGGATCGGGACGAGGCCGTAGTCCTCCTTCGGCACGCCGCCCGGGTACATCCGGGGCTCGTCGGGCACGCCGAGGAGGCGGCCATCGATGGCGTACGACCAGCTGTGGTAGGGACACGTCAGCGTGCGGCCGCAGTTCCCGGCCGGCGCATCGGCGAGGATGGAGGCGCGGTGCCGGCAGGCGTTGAGGAAGCCGCGGACGGAGCCGTCCTCCTGACGGATCACCACGACCGGCTGGATGCCGATGGTGGCCGTGATGAAGTCGCCCGGCCGGCGCAGGTCCTCGACGTCGCCCAACCACACCCACGAGCGCCCGAACACCCGCACCATCTCCAGGTCGAACCGGGCCTGGTCGTGCACCTCGGTGGGCTGGAGCATCGGTGTCGGCAGCGGCGACACCACCAGCCCGTCCGTCTCACGTGCCATCGATCGGACCGTACCGCCGCCCGTCCCCGGCGGGCATGTGCGCCCGGCACGAAACGGGGGCCGGTCGATCGATGCGCCTGACGCGCCACGAGCAGGACAAGCTGCTCGTCAGCCTGGCGGCCATGGTGGCCCGCGACCGCCAGGCCCGCGGCGTGCGACTCAACCATCCCGAAGCGGTGGCACTCATCTCGTCGTTCCTGCTCGAAGGAGCACGCGACGGCCGCACGGTGGCCGAGCTCATGGAAGCGGGCCGCACCGTTCTCTCTCGCGCCGACGTGATGGAGGGCGTGCCCGAGATGCTCGACGAGGTACAGATCGAGGCCACCTTCCCGGACGGCACCAAGCTCGTCACCGTCCACCGACCGATCCCATGATTCCTGGTCAGATCCTGGTGGGCGACCAGCCCGTCGTCATCAACGACGGCAAGCCGGTGACCCGCGTGGTGGTGCGCAACACGGGCGACCGTCCCATCCAGGTCGGCTCCCACTACCACTTCGCCGAGGCCAACCCGGCCCTCGCCTTCGACCGGGACACGGCCCGTGGTACCCGCCTGGCCATCCCGGCGGGCACCAGCGTCCGCTTCGAACCCGGCATCGAGCGCACCGTCGAGCTCGTCCCCTTCGGCGGGACCCGTGTCCTGCGCGGCTTCCGGGGCGAGCACTGATGGCCACCGTCGAGCGAGCTCGCTACAACCTCCTCTACGGCCCCACCGCCGGCGACCGGATCCGCCTGGCCGACACCGATCTCTTCATCGAGGTCGAGCGCGATCTGTGCGCCGGGGGCGACGAGGTGGTGTTCGGTGGCGGGAAGGTGATCCGCGAGTCGATGGGCCAGTCGGCCGCCACGCGCGCCGAGGGGACGCCGGATCTGGTCATCACCGGCGCCGTGGTGCTCGACCACTGGGGCATCGTGAAGGGCGACGTCGGTGTGCGCGACGGCCGTATCGTCGCCGTCGGCAAGGCCGGCAACCCCGACACCATGGACGGCGTCGACCCGGCCCTGGTGATAGGGCCATCGACCGAGATCCTCGCGGGGAACGGCAAGATCCTCACCGCCGGCGCCATCGACGGCCACGTGCACCTGATCTGCCCGCAGATCGTGGAGGAGGCGCTGGCGGCGGGCATCACGACGCTGATCGGCGGGGGCACCGGACCGGCCGAAGGCACGCGGGCCACCACGGTGACGCCCGGCGCGTGGTGGCTGGCCCGGATGCTGGAGGCTCTGGACCCGTGGCCGGTCAACGTGGCCCTGCTCGGCAAGGGCAACACGGTGTCCGAAGAGGGTCTGTGGGAGCAGCTCCGGGGCGGGGCGGCCGGCTTCAAGCTCCACGAGGACTGGGGCACCACGCCGGCCGTCATCGACGCCTGCCTCCGCGTCTCCGACGCCTCGGGCGTGATGACGGCCATCCACACCGACACCCTGAACGAGGCCGGCTACGTCGAGTCCACCATCGCCGCCATCGCCGGGCGGGCCATTCACGCCTACCACACCGAGGGCGCCGGCGGCGGCCACGCTCCCGACATCATCACGGTGGCGGGGCTGGCCAACGTGCTGCCGTCGTCGACCAATCCCACCCGCCCCCACACCCGCAACACCATCGACGAGCACCTCGACATGCTGATGGTGTGCCATCACCTGAATCCGGCGGTGCCCGAGGACCTGGCCTTCGCCGAGAGCCGCATCCGGCCGTCCACCATCGCCGCCGAGGACATCCTCCACGACATGGGCGCCATCTCCATGATCGGCTCGGACAGTCAGGCCATGGGCCGCGTCGGCGAGGTGGTGCTGCGCACGTGGCAGACGGCGCACGCCATGAAGGCCCGGCGCGGCCCACTCGCCGGCGATTCCGACCGCGCCGACAACCGGCGCGCTCGCCGCTACGTCGCCAAGTACACGATCGGCCCGGCTGTCGCCCACGGGCTGGCCGGCGAGGTCGGATCGGTCGAGCCCGGCAAGCTCGCCGACCTCGTGCTGTGGGACCCGGCGTTCTTCGGGGTCCGGCCCCACGTCGTGGTGAAGGGCGGCATGATCGCCTGGGCCGCCATGGGCGACGCCAACGCATCCATCCCCACGCCCGGTCCCGTGCTGGCCCGGCCGATGTTCGGCGCCTACGGGCGCGCCGCGCCGGCGACGTCGGTGGCGTTCGTGGCACCGGCGGCGCTCGATGCCGGCCTGGCTGACCGCCTCGCCGTCGAGCGGCGCCTCCTGGCCGTGGCCGACACCCGCCGACTCTCGAAGGCCGATCTGCCCGAGAACGACGCCCTGCCCCGCGTCGAGGTCGAGCCCGACACGTTCACGGTCCGCATCGACGGCGAGGTCGTGGAGGAGGCGCCGGTGGCGTCGCTGCCCATGGCCCAGCGCTACTTCCTGTTCTGATGGCGCCGTCAGCCGTGCTCCTCCTGGCCGACGGCCGCTTTCCTGCCGGTGGCCACGCCCACTCGGGCGGGATGGAAGCCGCCGTCGACGACGGCCGTGTGCATGATCTGGAGACGCTGGCCGTGTTCCTCGACGGGCGGCTCACCACGGTGGGCCGGGCCGACGCCACTCTGGCGGCCGCCGTGGTCCACCGGTGGCCCGACGTGCCGTGGGACGTGGTCGAGGCCGAAGCCCGGGCC
>JBKOXV010000095.1:0-10256 GCA_046725105.1 bacterium
GCTTCCAGCGTCTCGAGCACGGCGTAGTCACGCCGGGCCTTGCGATTGGACGCCACGAGCTTCGTGCCAGGCGGTGACATCGGGGCCGCGAGGCTACCGTGCGCCCCCGTGCTGGAGGTCACCGACGACGTCCACCGCGCCATGGTGGGACACGCCTACGACGGCCTGCCGCTCGAGGCGTGCGGATTGCTCGGCGGCACGCCGCCCGGCCGGGCCACGGTGTTCTACCCGTGCGCCAACGTGGCGGTGTCGAGCCGGGTGTACACGCTCGATCCCCGTGACCACCTGCGCGCCGAGCGCGACGCCGAGGCCCGCGGCCTCGAGGTCCTCGGCGTCGTCCACAGCCACACCCACACCGAGGCCTACCCGAGCGCCACCGACGTCGCCCAGGCCCCCGACCCCGCCTGGCACTACGTCATCGTGAGCCTCCGGGCCGAGGCTCCCGTCGTGCGCAGCTACCGGATCATCGACGCCGCCGTCACCGAGGAGCCCATCGCCCTCCTGCGCCGCCGCTGATCGCGACGAATCCCCGCCGCGACAATCCTCGCCCGTGGCGCCCGCTGGGGCGAAAAACGCCCCATTCGGCGACACAAGCGGTTCTGTTGGCAACCAGGCTAGAATGTTGATCGCAATAGTCGGCTTTCGCTGGGAGGGCCTGGGTGCCCGGTTACGAGAACGTGCTGGACATGATCGGCAACACGCCGCTCGTCGACGTGAGCAGCCTGAGCCCGAATCCGCACGTGTCGATCCTGGCCAAGCTGGAAAGCCAGAACCCCTTCGGCTCGGTGAAGGACCGGATCGCCCGGATGATGATCGAGACGGCCGAGAAGGAAGGGCGCCTCACGCCGGGCCAGACGATCATCGAGCCGTCGTCGGGCAACACCGGCATCGCCCTGTCGGCCATCGCCCGCATCAAGGGCTACCCGATCAAGATCCTGATGCCTGACAGCGTGTCCGTCGAGCGCCGGCAGATGCTCGAGGTCTACGGGGCCGAGCTCATCCTCACACCCGGCGCCGAAGGCTCCAACGGGGCGGTGCGGCGGGCCCAGGCCCTCGCCGAGGCCCATCCCGAGTGGTGCTTCCTCTACCAGTACGGCAACGACGCCAACCCGCGCGCGCACTACGAGGGCACCGGGCCGGAGATCTGGCGCGACTGCCCTGAGATCACGCAGTTCGTCGCCGGCCTCGGCACGAGCGGCACGTTGATGGGCGTTGGCACGTACTTGAAGGAACGCAACCCTGCGGTCAAGGTGTACGCGGTCGAGCCGCCCTCGGGTGAGCTGGTCGAGGGCCTGCGCAACCTCGACGACGGCTACGTCCCGCCCGTGTTCGACATGTGGCACGGGATGGAGTTGCTCGACGGCAAGCGCATCGTCCGGCCCCGCGAGTCGCTCGAGTGGACGCGCCGTCTCGTGCAGGAGTGCGGCGTGTTCGCCGGCATCTCGTCCGGCGCCGCGCTGGCGGGTGCCGCCAAGGTCGCCGAGCGCGTCGACGAGGGCGTCATCGTGTTCATCGTGTGCGACGGTGGCTGGAAGTACCTGTCGACCGGCGCCTACACCGCCGACCTCGACACCGCCGAAGCGGCCGCCGAGAAGATCATCTACTTCTAACTCGGCCGATGTGACGCTTTCGCACACCATGTGTGCGTTTCCGTCACGTCGACCCGGACAGACCTAGGGTTTGGCGCATGTCGGCCCGGCCGCCCCAGCTGCCGTCGTACCTGCCGGCCGATCTGCGGGCCTTCGTGGAGTGCCGTCTCGACCGGGTCGAGCTCGAAGGTGGCGCCGCGCCGTGGATCCCCGTGCCCCCGGTGCTCAAGAAGACCGTCGGCCTGTTCGTGAAGCCCAAGGCCGTCATCGAACCCGACGCCAGCCATCCGGGGGCCGCCCGCGTCGGCGTGCGTTGGGCGCTCGTCTCGATGACCTTCCGCGCCAGCGTCGTCGACGGGCGCCTCGTGCTCGATGCCGACGGGATGCGGGGCGGCCTGCTGCACGACGTCGCGTCCGGCATGGACGACTGGGCCGAACAGTTGAACGGCTGGCTGGCGGACAACGGCTATCGGCTCGGACCTCCCGACGTGGCGCCGGGGCGGATCGCGCTGCGCAAGGAACCCCTCACGTAGCCTGGCGCCAATGGCGGACCGCCCCATCGGCATGTTCGACTCCGGCTTCGGCGGGCTGACCGTGGCGCGCGCCGTCATCGACCTCGTCCCCGGCGAGGACCTCGTCTACATCGGCGACACCGGCCGCTATCCCTACGGACCGAGACCGCAGCCGGAGGTCCGGCGTTTCGCGCGCCAGATCGCGTGGCGTCTCGTGAAGGAGCACGACGTCAAGCTGGTCGTGGTGGCGTGCAACACCGCCGCCGCCACCGGCCTCGACGATCTCGCCGCCGAACTGCCGGTGCCGGTCGTCGGTGTGATCGAACCGGGAGTCCGGTCGATGATCGCCGCCACCGAGACCGGCCGCGTCGGCGTGATCGGCACGGTCGGGACGATCTCCTCGGGCGCCTACCAGCGCGCCGTCGGTGCCACCGGCGCCCCCGTCGAGCTGGCGTGCGCCGCCTGCCCCGGCTTCGTCGAGTTCGTGGAGCGGGGCGAGACGTCCGGTGACGAGGTGACGGTGCTGGCCGAGCGCCTGCTGGCGCCGGTGCGCGACGCCGGCGTGGACACGCTGCTGCTCGGGTGCACGCACTACCCGTATCTCGCCCGCGTGATCTCCGACGTGATGGGCCGCGGCGTGGTGCTCGTCAGCTCGGCCGACGAGACGGCGTTCGAGGTCGCCGCCCTCCTCGAGACGCTCGGGCTGCGGCGGCGGGGACGCCGCCGGCAAGGAACCCACCTGTGGCTCTCGTCCGGAGACGTGGCCTGGTTCGCCGACCTGGGCCGGCGTCTGCTCGGCCCCGAGCTGGCGGCCGCCGCGCGGTGCGCCTTCGACGACCCCCCGGAGGACTAGTCATGCCCCGTCCCGACGGCCGCGCTCCCGAAGAGCTGCGGCCCATCACGTTCGAGCGCGACTTCACCGAGATGTCGGCCGGCTCGGTGCTCGTCTCGTTCGGCCTGACGCGGGTCCTGTGCACAGCATCGGTGGCCGAGGACGTTCCCCGCTGGATGAAGGGCACCGGACGAGGATGGGTCACCGCGGAATACTCGATGCTGCCGGGGTCGTCACCCGAGCGCATCGAGAGGGAAGCGGCGCGCGGCCGCCAGGGCGGGCGCACCATGGAGATCCAGCGCTTGATCGGTCGGTCGCTGCGGGCCGTCACCGACCTCGTGGCGTTGGGTGAGAAGCAGATCACCGTCGACTGCGACGTGCTCCAGGCTGACGGCGGCACGCGCACGGCGTCGATCTGCGGCGGGTACCTCGCCCTGCACGACGGCCTCTCCCGGCTCGTGGCGGCCGGTCTGCTGCGGGCCGTCCCGCTCAGGGCGCACTGCGCCGCCGTCAGCGTCGGCATCGTGGATGCCATCGCCGTGCTGGACCTGCCGTACGCCGAGGACTCGCGCGCCGAGGTCGACATGAACGTGGTCATGACGTCGGCGGGCCGGTACGTCGAGGTACAGGGCACGGCCGAGGGGGCGCCGTTCACGAAGAGCGAGCTCGACACGCTGCTCGGACTGGCGGAAGCCGGCCTCACCGAGATCTTCGCCCTCCAGGACGAGTTCGTGGCCGAGCCGCCACTGCCGCGCCCGGCCTCGACGCGATGAAGGTCGTCCTGGCCACCGGGAACGCCCACAAGGTCCCGGAGATCGGCGAGATCCTCGGGCCGTTGTTCGAGCTGGACGCCGTCGATCCCGACGTGGAGGAGACCGGCGCCACGTTCGAGGAGAACGCCGTGCTGAAGGCCCGCGCCGTGGCGCAGCGCACGGGCACCCTGGCCGTCGCCGACGACTCCGGCATCGAGATCGACGCCCTCGGCGGCGCGCCCGGAATCCACTCTGCCCGGTGGACCGAAGTGGCGGACTGGATCCCGCGGGTGTTGCGCGAGACGGCGGGGGTGCCGTGGCCGCAGCGCACCGGTCGCTTCGTCAGTGCCGCCGCCGCGGTGTGGCCGGACGGCCGCGCGGTCGTGGTGCGGGGTGTCGTCGAGGGGCACATCGCCACCGAGGCGCGCGGCGTCGGCGGCTTCGGCTACGACCCGATCTTCATCCCCGACGAGGGGGACGGCCGCACCTTCGGCGACATGACGGCGGCCGAGAAGCACGCCCTGTCCCATCGCGGGCGGGCCTTCCGGGCGCTGCGGGCGGCGCTCGAGGAGGTCACCAGCCCCTGAGGTCGATCGGCCACGTGTCGAGCACCTCGTCGCCGCGCACGACGTAGGCCCGCTCGTGGAGGGTGATGGTGGGATCGACGTGGGCGGGCAGCACCTTCACCCGGTCGCCGGGAAAGGGCACGGTCGATCCCTCGCCCGGCGCGAACGTCACGTGCTCGTCCGAGCAGAACCACACCACATAGCCGTCGATCGAGGGATTGCCGTGATCCATGCCGAGGCTCTTGAGCCCAGCGTCGCACACCGCCCACTCGTCGTTGGAGGAGATCACCGTGGTCTCGACGAACAGCGCCTGGCGGAACGGGAGGGCCAGCTTGGCGTAGGCGGTGTCCATCAGCGCGTAGCTGCCCGCCTGCACCTCGGTGACCCGGTCATGGAGGGCGTAGGTGCCCGTGCCACCGGCCGACACGACGTCGCCGCCGACGTCGGCATAGGCCTGCAGTAGGAGGTCCATCGCCTTGGTGACCTCGGTGCGTTGTCGTTCGACGTCCTCGATGGCCATGAGGTGGCCCTCGTAACCCATCACGCCGCGCACCGTCAGGCCGTGGGCCCGGGCGATGTCGGCCAAGCGGCCGGCGGCTTCGGGCGGGCAGCCGCAGCGAGGCAGGCCCACGTTGACGTCGATGAGCACCTCGCCGATGCCGCTGGCGGCGGCGGCGTCGACGGTGGTGTCGCTGTCCACCGCCACGGTGACCCGGCCGGGAGCGTCGGCCATGGCCCGCAGGCGATGGGGGTCGAGCGTCTCGTTGGCGAGCAGGAGGTCGTCGCCCAAGCCGGCTTCGGCCATGCCGACGACCTCACGGGGCGTGGCGCACGTGAAGGCGGTGTGCCCGTGGCGGGCCTGCTCCCGGGCTAGAGCCGTGCACTTGTGGGCCTTCACGTGGGGTCGCAGCGCGCCGCCCGGGCGAGCCGCCGCCATGGTGGCCAGGTTGTGCTCGAGGGCGTCGGCGTCGAACAGCAGCGCCGGCGTGGGCAGATCGTGGACGTGCACAGGGTGAGTCTCGCATCGTCCCGCATTTCACGCTGGCTGGAGAACCCCCAGAGGTCGTCGAACCAGCGTGAAACGAGAGGAGGAGGAGGGCTAGACCAGTTCGAACCAGAAGAACCCGTGCGGGGGGAGCGTGAGCAGATAGGTGAGCTCGCCGATGGGCGGGAAGGCCACCTTGCCGAGCAGCTCGACCGGTGTGCGCCCGTTGTACTGCTGCAGCGGCACCTCCACCGGCTGCGCCTGGCGCGAGAGGTTGGCCACGCAGAGGATGGGGTTGGCGCCGTACTCGGCCGGCCCCCGCACGTAGACGAAGACCGCCGGGTTCGCCACGGCCACCATCTCGTACGCGCCGACGGCGAGCTGGGGATGGCGGCTGCGGGCGTCGAGCATTCGACGGATCCAATGCAGGAACGACCCTGGGTTGCGCCGCTGCGCCTCCACGTTCACGGCCTGGTAGCCGTAGACGGGATCCATGATCGGCGGCAGATAGAGCTGCTCGAAGTCAGAGGCGGAGAAGCCGGCGTTGCGGTCCGGCGACCACTGCATCGGGGTGCGGACACCGTCGCGGTCGCCCAGGAAGATGTTGTCGCCCATCCCGATCTCGTCGCCGTAGTAGAGGACCGGGCTGCCGGGCAGCGAGAACAGGAGGGCGTGGAACAGCTCCATCAGCGGCCGGTTGTTGTCGAGCAGCGGGGCCAGGCGCCGGCCGATGCCGGTGTTGCGGCGCATCTTCGGATCGCGGGCGTACTCGGCGTACATCTCGTCGCGCTCGATGTCGGTGACCATCTCGAGGGTGAGCTCGTCGTGGTTGCGCAGGAACAGGCCCCATTGGCAGCCCTCCGGGATCTCCGGGAGCTCGGCCAGGATGCGCTCGATGGGTTCGCGGTCGCCTCGCTTGGCAGCCAGGTACATGCGCGGCATCAGCGGGAAGTTGAAGCACATGTGGCACTCGTCGCCGTCGCCGAAGTACGCCAGGACGTCGCTCGGCCACTGGTTCGCCTCGGCCAGCAGCACCTTGCCGGGGTGGCTCGAGTCGACCTCCTTGCGGAGCCGCTTCAGGAAGGCGTGGGTCTCGGGCAGGTTCTCGCCGTTGGTGCGGTCCCGCTCGTAGAGGTAGGGGACGGCGTCGAGCCGGAAGCCGTCGAGGCCGATGTCGAGCCAGAACCGCACCACGTCGAGCACGGCCCCGGTGACCTCGGGGTTGTCGTAGTTGAGGTCGGGTTGGTGGCTGAAGAACCGGTGCCAGAAGTACTGCTGGCGCTGGGTGTCCCAACTCCAGTTGGACGTCTCGGTGTCGTGGAAGATGACCCGGGCCTCGCTCCAGCGCTGGTCCTCGTCGCTCCACACGTACCAGTCGGCCTTGGGATTGACGCGGTCCTGGCGGCTCTCCTGGAACCAGGGGTGCTGGTCGCTGGTGTGGTTCATCACGAGGTCGGCCACGATGCGCAGGCCCCGGGCGTGGGCCTCCTCCACCAGCTCGACGGCGTCGGCCAGCACGCCGTAGGCGGGCAGGATCGTGAAGAAGTCCGAGATGTCGTAGCCCCCGTCCCGGAGCGGCGACTGGTAGAAGGGCAGGAGCCAGATGCAGTCGATGCCCAGCCACTCCAAGTAGTCGAGCTTGCTGGTGAGCCCCCGCAGGTCACCCTGGCCGTCAACGTTGCCGTCGGCGAATCCACGGACGAAGACTTCGTAGAAGACGGCCTGCTCGTACCACCGGGCGTTCCCTGGCTCGGGATGCATCGTCTCTCTGGCTATCACGCGCTGTCGACCACGCGCAGTGGCCGGAACGTCATGGAATCACAACATGGGCAACGGATATTCGTAACTCCGGCCGGGAAACCTGGGAGTCAGGTGGTGGGGGGAACGCCCGAAAAGAAGGGACGACGTGCTCGACATCACGATTCGACGACCGGGAGCCGCCTCGGCCGTCTGCCGCCTGGACGGCGATCTGACCACCAGCGAAGCAATGGGCGTCCGGGCCATGACATCGTGGCTCCGTGACACCGGCACGGTCGTGGTCGATCTCCGTGGTATTGCCCGCTTCGACCGGCCTGGCCTGGCCGCTCTCATCGGCGTGCTCCGCCGAGTACGGGCCAGCGCCGACCACGTCGGCTTGGCCGTCACGCTGCCGGCGATGGTGCGCTTCCTGAGAGCCGAGGGTCTCGACCGGCTCTTCCCCATCGAGCCGGCGCCCGAGGAGCTGCTCGGCTCAGCGGCATGAGAACCGGGGGCGGGCGCCACGATCTCGTGATCGTGGCCAACCGCCTCCCTGTGCAGCGCGGCACCATGCCCACCGACGACTGGGAGACCAGTCCGGGCGGGCTCGTCCGTGCGCTGTTCTCGGTGCTCCACCACCGCGAGGGGGCCTGGGTGGGGTGGGTCGGCACCGTCGGCGACGCGCCGGAGCCGTTCGAGCACGACGGCGTCCGGCTGCGCCCCGTGCGTCTCTCACGCAGCGAGGTCGAGCAGTACTACGAGGGCATGTCGAACGAGGCGCTGTGGCCCCTCTACCACGATGCCATTCGACCGTCGGCGTTCGAGTCGGCGTGGTGGGAGACCTACGTGCGGGTCAACGAGCGCTTCGCCGAGGCGGCCGCCAGCGAGGCGGCCGAGGGCGCCGTGGTATGGGTGCACGACTACCAGCTCCAGTTGGTGCCGTTGTTCCTCCGCGAATTACGCCCCGACGTCCGCATCGGATTCTTCCTCCACATCCCGTTCCCGCCCCAGGAGCTGTTCATGCGGCTGCCCTGGCGGGAAGAGATACTGCGCGGCCTACTGGCGGCCGACCTCGTCGGCTTCCAGCGCCGGGTGGCGGCCGAGAACTTCGCCGCCGTGGCCCGCCGCCTCGTCGACGCCGAGGGGGAGCCGCCCGAAGTGCATTTCGAGCGCCGCACGGTGCACGTGGGGGCGTTCCCGATCTCCATCGACGTCGCCGAGTTCGACGAGATCGCCCGGCGGCCCGAGACGGCGGCCCGCGCCGCCGAGTTCCGCCACCGCCTCGGTGATCCCCACGTGGTGCTGCTGGGCGTCGACCGCCTCGACTACACCAAGGGCATCGACATGCGGCTCGAGGCGTACCAGCGCCTGTTGCGCGACGGTGAGCTCGACGCCCGGCGCTGTGTGATGGTGCAGGTCGCCGTCCCGACCCGTGAGGGCATCGTGCACTACCAGGAGGAGCGGCGGCGGGTGGAGGAACTGGTCGGTGAGATCAACGGCGAGTTCGGCGCCATCGGCTACCCGGCGGTGCATTACCTGCACCAGAGCCTGCCGCTGGATGAGCTCATCGCGCTCTACCAGGCCGCCGACGTCATGATGGTGACGCCGGTGCGCGACGGCATGAACCTGGTGGCCAAGGAGTTCGCCGCGTCCCGTGTCGACGAGCAGGGCGTGCTCGTGCTCTCGGAGTTCGCAGGGGCGGCCGACGAACTCACCGAGGCGGTGCTCGTGAATCCCCACGACCACGAGGCCGTGCAGCGCGCCATCCTCGACGCCGTGGACATGGAACCGAAGGAAGCCAGGGTGCGGATGATGGCCGTCCGCGACACCGTCGCCGCCAGCGACGTTCGCCACTGGGCCGGCGGCTTCCTCGCCCTCCTCGGCGTGCCGTTCACCACGGAGTGAGCTCACCGGCGGCCGTAGCTGCGGCGGCCGCGGCCGCCCCGCGCCCCCTGCTCGTCGCCGTCGACGTCGACGGCACGCTGTCGATGATCGTCGACCATCCGGCCGACGCCGTCCTCGTGCCTGGCGCCCGCGACGCGCTGGCCCGGGTGGCCGCCGCCGGCGACGTCACCGTCGTCGTCGTCTCCGGGCGGCCCCTCCACGAGCTTCGCGACCAGTTCGGGTTCGACGCCGGCGCCCGGCTGATCGGCAGCCACGGCCTACAGGACTCGGCCGTCAACACCGTCGAGCTCTCGCCGGACGAACGGGCTCGGCTCGACTTCGTGCGCAGCGAGCTCGCCGCCATCGCCGCCGACGTGCCGGGGGCGTGGGTGGAGGACAAGCCGCTGAGCGTCGTGCTCCACGTGGCGCAAGTGCCCCGGACGGTCGGCGACGTCCTGCTCGCCGAGGCCGAAGCCCGGCTGAGGGCGCGAGCCGATCTCCAGCTCCTGCCGGGGCGCCGGGTCCTCGAGGTGACGGCGCGGCCGGCGAGCAAGGGTCGTGCCGTCGAACGGCTGCGTGCTGAGACCGGAGCCGCCGCCGTCGTCTACGTCGGCGACGACGTCACCGACGAAGACGTACTCCAGGGCCTCCGCCCGCCGGACATCGGGGTGAAGGTGGGCGAGCTGCCCTCGGCAGCGCCGTACCGCCTCGCCGGCCCGGCCGAGGTGGTGGCCATGCTGGAGGAGCTCGCCGAGATCCTCCGCCCGTCCCCTCCCGTTTCGCGCTAGTTGCACCACCCCAGGACGTGGTCAAACCAGCGTAAAACGGAGAGGGGGGTCAGGCGCCGACGGCCAGCTCGGTCACGAAGCCGCGGTGGTCGCTGCCCGGGATCGTGTAGTCGTGCACCGAGACGACACCGACGCGGTCGTTCACGACGGCGTGATCGAGGCGCATGAGCGGTACCGGGAGGAACCCGACGTCGGGCCAGGAGAGGGACAGCCCGTGCCCCGTGGCCTCGTGGGCGTCGTGCAGGCCGCGGCCCAGGAGATCGCCGAAGGGAGGGTTCCAGCGAGTCGAGTTGAAGTCGCCGACGAGGGCCACGGCGCGGTCGAGCGACGTGGCCAGATCGCCCAGCTCCGTCAGCTCGTCGGACCACAGGTTCCGGCCGCGGATGGCGTTGTCGACGTGGACGGCGACGAGCTCCAGCGGTCGACCGGCGACGGTCAACGTGGCGCGCGCCTTGTAGCCCTGATGGGCGGGCGCCTGGCCCGGGCTGAGGGGCGTCTTCGACCAGATGGCGTCGGTGCGGAAGCGACCCCGGGGCAGCGTCGAGTAGGGGTAGGTGTCGTCGATGCCGGCCCGGCGCAGGGCCGACAGGGTGCCCGACTCGAGCTCGACC
>JBKOXV010000305.1:0-4427 GCA_046725105.1 bacterium
CCACCCGGTCGATCCGCCGCGCTCGCCGGAGGATGGCTACCACCTGACGGAGGACCTCACCGACAAGGCGCTGGAGTTCATCAAGGACTCCAAGGTGCTCGCACCCGACAAGCCGTTCCTCCTCTATTACGCCCCCGGTGCCTGCCACGCCCCCCACCACGCGCCGAAGGAGTGGAGCGACCGGTTCAAGGGTCGCTTCGACATGGGCTACGAGGCGCTGCGCGAGCAGACGCTCGCACGGCAGAAGGAGATGGGCCTCGTCCCGCCCGACACCGAGCTGCCGCCGCTGAACCCGATCGGGACGCCCGAGACGCACAAGGGGCCGAACGGAGAGCCGTTCCCGGCGCTGGACGTCACGCGGCCGTGGGACTCGCTCTCGCCCGAGGAGCAGCGGCTGTTCAGCCGAATGGCCGAGGTCTACGCCGGCTTCCTGGCGCACGTCGACGCGCAGATCGGGCGCCTGCTCGACTACCTCGAGGAGACCGGCCAGCGCGAGAACACGATGGTCATCGTGGTCTCCGACAACGGCGCCAGCGGCGAGGGAGGCCCGAACGGGTCGGTCAACGAGAACAAGATCGCCAACGGGATCCCGGACGACATCGCCGAGAACCTGGCGATGCTCAACGAGCTCGGTAGCCCGAAGACCTACAACCACTACCCCAACGGCTGGGCGATGGCGTTCAACACGCCGTTCAAGATGTGGAAGCGCTACGAGTTCAACGGCGGCACGTCGGACCCGTGCATCATCTCCTGGCCGCGGGGCATCGACGCGCAGGGCGAGACGCGCGAGCAATACCACCACGCGATCGACCTGGTGCCGACGATCCTCGACGCACTCGGCGTCGAGGCGCCCGAGACGATCGGCGGGCACACGCAGAGCCACTTCGACGGCGTGAGCATGCGGTACAGCTTCGACAGCGCGCCGCTGCCCAGTGCCCGGTCGACGCAGTTCTACTCGATGCTCGGCTCGCGCAGCATCTGGCACGACGGCTGGAAGGCCGTGACCACCCATCCGACCTTGAGCGGCTGGGGCAACTTCGCCAAGGACACCTGGGAGCTCTACCACACCGACGTCGACCGCGCCGAGCTGCACGACCTCGCCGCCCAGGAGCCCGAGCGCCTCCAGGAGCTGATCAACCTCTGGTACGCCGAGGCGGGCGCCAACGACGCGTTCCCGCTCGATGACCGCGGCCCTCTGGAGCTCCTGACCACGCAGCGACCCGTGCTCTCCCCGCCACGCCACCGCTACGTGTACTACCCCGGCGTCGCCGACGTGCCCGAGTCGCAGGCGGCGAACATCCGCAACCGCTCCTACGCCATCGCCGCGGTCGTCGACATCCCCGCCCCCGGCGCGCAAGGAGTGCTGTTCGCGCACGGATCGCGCTTCGGCGGCCACGCGCTGTACGTCAAGGACAACCGGCTGCACTACGTCTACAGCTTCGTTGGCAGCCTCGAGCAGAAGATCGTGGCGGGGGAGGAGTTGCCGAACGGCGAGGACCTCATCCTGTCCGCCGCGTTCGAGAAGGAGGGCGAGGACCCGCCTGGCGTCGCGGTCGGCACGCTGACGCTGTTCCACGGCGACGTCAAGGTCGGCGAGGGCCGGATCCGCACCCAACCGGGCAAGTTCTCCATCGCCGGCGACGGCCTGTGCGTCGGACGCGACAGCAGCGACCCGGTCACCCAGGACTACCCGGGCACGGCGCCGTTCCGCTTCACCGGCGGCACGATCAACCGCGTCGCCATCGACGTCAGCGGCGAGCCGTACGTCGACCTGGAGCGCGAGGCCGTCGCCATGATGTCCCGCGAATAGTCGTCACGGGGGGTCACCCCGACACGAGAGGACCGAACGATGGAAGCAAGCGAGCTTGATGTGCTTGGACCGGTCGACTACCTGGTCGTCGAGTTCCCGGCCGATAGGGCGAACTTCTCGGGTGAGATGGCAGCCCAGCTTCGATCGCTGGTCGACCGCGAGGTCGTTCGCGTGCTCGATCTCGTGATCCTGCGCAAGGAGCCTGACGGGTCGGTGGAGGTCGCCGAGCTGGCCGACGTCGACGAGCGCGACGTCGGCGAGCTGCTGGCGCTGGAGGCCGATCTGGCGATGCTGTTGGCTGAGGAGGACGTGGAGGAGATCGGCAAGGTCCTCGAACCCGGCAGCATCGCGGCCGTGCTCGTGTATGAGAACACCTGGGCCGGGCCGTTGGCCTCCTCGAGCCGCCGGTCGGGCGGCCAGCTCGTGGCCAACGGCCGCGTCCCGACCCAGGCACTGCTGGCCACCATCGAAGCGGACGCACAATCCGACATGGAAGGAGCCTGAGATGCCACTGGCCACAGGACGCCGAGGTCGCAGGGGCGTGATCGGCGGACCGGTGGCGCGAACGGCGGCAGTCGTCGGAACCGCCGCCGTCGTCAAGCACGGTCACGACCGGCGCGAGGACCGTCGCGACGACCGCGGCGATCGGCGCGAGGATCGCCGAGACGACCGCGGCCCCGGAATCTTCCGGTAGACACCCCGTCGGCGCGTGTCGGGAGCGTCGTGTCGCCCGCGACCGCGTAAGGCACTGAGATGGAGTGGACGCTCGCCCTCGTGGCGCTCGCGCTGCTCGGGGTCGCCGCGGTCTCGCGGCGGCTGTCGGGGACGCCGATCACGCCGGCGATCCTGTTCGTCGCCTTTGGGTTCCTGGCCGGGCCCGAGGTGCTCGACGGGATAGACCTTTCGAGCTCAGGCGCAACCGTGCGCGCGTTGGCGGAGACCACGCTCGCGCTCGTGTTGTTCTCCGACGCGTCGCGCATCGACCTCCAAGCGCTGCGCCGCACCGTCGGCGTGCCGGTCCGCCTGCTCGGGATCGGCCTGCCGCTGACGATCGCACTGGGCGCCGTGGCCGCTGCTGCGGTCTTCGACGAGCTGACTGTGGGGGAGGCCGTGATCCTGGCAGTCGTGCTGGCGCCGACGGACGCCGCGCTCGGGCAGGCGGTCGTGACTGAGCCGCGCGTGCCGCAGCGGATCCGGCAGGCGCTCAACGTCGAGAGCGGCCTCAACGACGGGATCTGTGTGCCGCTGCTGTTCGCGGCGGTCGCGATCGCCGACGTCGAATCGGAGATCTCCGGCGGCCGCAGCCCCGGCACGTTGCTGCTGGAGGAGATCGGCTACGGCGTGCTGGGCGGCGTGGTCGCCGGTCTCCTGATCGCCGCGATTGTCACGCAGGCCGGCCGGCGCGACCTGATCACGGGGTCGTGGCGGCAGGTGGTCCCGGCTGCCGGCGCCGCCCTCGGTTACGGGATCGCGAGTGCGCTCGACGGATCCGGGTTCATCGCGGCGTTCGTCGCGGGCATGGTGTTCCGCCTGGCGCTCGGGCGCGACCCGGAGGAGCTCAACCGACTCACCGAGGAGCTTGGGTCCCTGCTCAACGGCGTGACGTTCGTGCTCTTCGGGGCGGTCCTGCTCGGCCCCGCGCTGACCGAGCTGACCTGGCAGCTCGCCCTCTACGCGCTTCTGAGCCTGACAGTCGTGCGGATGCTCCCGGTCGTGATCGCGATGTGGGGCTCACACGCCCGTGGTCCGACGCTCGGCTTCGTCGGCTGGTTCGGCCCGCGCGGGCTGGCGTCGATCGTCTTCGCGGTGATCGTCATCGAGGAATCCAGCCTTCCCCACGAGACGCTGATCGTGCAGGGGATCTACCTCACGGTGGGACTCTCGGTCCTTGCCCACGGCCTGACCGCCGCCCCGGTCGCCGACCGGTACGCGCGCTGGTACGAGCGCCACCCTTCCACGAAGGCACCGCCGATGGAGAGCGCGCCGGTCGAGGTGACGCGACCGCGCGGACCGGCCGGCCACCCCGCCTAGCCACCGGCGCCGTCTCCGCGCCGAGGTTCGATGCGAGCGGCGTCTCACCCGCTTGGGAGGATGCGCGGCGGCGTTGGGTCGCGTTGGGTTGCGGGTGCGCCGTGTGGCGCGGCGGCGAACGAGGAGCCTGCGACATGCAAGAGAACGGGCAGCGGCCAGCGAGCGAGTACGGGCCGGGGAGCGAGTTCTCGGGGGTGGTCGGGCGCACGACGGACGAGTCGACTCCCGCTTGGCCGCAGGTGCTGCGGGCTCGGGAGGGCACGGCGAATGTCCTGATGGTCGTGCTCGACGACACGGGGTTCGGACAGCTCGGGTGCTACGGCGGTCCGATCGCGACGCCGAACATCGACGCGCTGGCAGCAGGGGGTTTGCGCTACACGCGGATGCACACCACGGCCTTGTGCTCGCCGTCACGGTCCTGCGTGCTGACGGGACGCAACCACCACGCCAACGCGACGGCTGCGATCAATGAGCTGGCCACCGGCTACCCGGGCTACAACGGGCAGATCCCGTTCGAGAACGGGTTTCTGTCCGAGATCCTTCAACAGCATGGCTACAACACCTACTTGGTCGGCAAGTACCACCT
>JBKOXV010000208.1:0-12377 GCA_046725105.1 bacterium
GCGTAGCTCAGCGCCGAGTTCTACGACTACTTCTTCAGGTCGAAGTAGCTAGGAGGACGGCCGCTCGGGTCGCGTCAGCCGCCGAAGTGGCATCGAGCCAGCTGGCGTGCAGGCGGGCATAGACGCCGCCGGCCGCGACCAGGTCGTCGTGGCGCCCCTGCTCCACCAGCCGACCGCCGTCGAAGACGAGCACCCCGTCGGCCCGGGCCGCCGTCGACAGGCGGTGGGCGATGGTGATCGACGTGCGGCCCCTCGACAGGCTCTCGAGGGCGCGGGCCAGCCGGGCCTCGGTGGCAGGATCGACCGAGCTGGTGGCCTCGTCGAGGACGAGGCACGACGGGTTGGCGACATAGGCGCGCGCCAGGGCCACCAGCTGGCGTTCGCCTGCAGAGAGGTGCTCGCCCCGCTCGCCGACGCTGGTGTCGATGCCGTCGGTGAGGCCGTCGACCCACGTGTCCAGGCCGAGCTCGACGAAGGCCACGCGCACGTCCTCGTCGGTGGCGTCGAGGCGGCCGAAGCGCACGTTCTCGAGGACCGTGGTGTCGAACAGGAACGCCTCCTGCGGCACCATCACCATCGTGGCCCGCAGCGACTGCGTGGCGACGTCGCGCAGGTCGATGCCGGCGACGCGGATGGCGCCTTCGGTGGGGTCGGCCAGGCGCGTCAGCAGCTTGGCGAGCGTGGTCTTGCCCGAGCCGGTGGCCCCCACGACGGCGACCGACGTGGCCGGCTCGATGCGGAACGACAGGTCGATGAGCGCCGGCCCGGCCGAGCCGTCCTGGCCGGGGCGAGGCCGGTACGCGTAGCTCACGTGGTCCGCCTCGACCCGGGGCGGACCGAACGGCAGCAGCCGACCGTCGTCCGGCTCGGCGATCTCGATCGGCATGTCGAGCACGGCCAGCACCCGCCGCCACCCCGCCACGGCCGTCTGGGTCTGGTCGAGGATCTCCGTGAACTCGGCGATCGGCTCGAGGAACCGGTACACGAGGAACATGAAGCCCACCAGCGCACCGGCGGTGAGCCCCGACGCCGGACCGAGCCACACGCCGACGACGACGACGGCGGCGATGGTGAGGACCGAACACACCTCTCCGGACGGGAACAGGAGCGCCGACAGCGCGCCGGCGCGGGTGCCGGAGTCGCGGAGGCGCACGATGTCGCCCTTCACGCGAGCGGTGGTGGGACCCTCGAAGTCGTAGGCGCGCACGACGGCGGCTCCCATCACCACCTCGGATACCGACGACAAGGCGTCGGCGTTGCGCTCGCGCACGGTGGCGTAGGCCACGACGAGCTTGCGCTGGAGGAACCGCAGGATGACGAACAGCGGCGCCGACATGGCGAGGACCACGAGCGCCAGCACCCAGTTGTAGATGAGCATGGTGATGGCGACGGCGAGCATCAGCGTGCTGTCGAGCAACCAAGCGATGCCGCCCCACGAGAAGAACTGCGACAGCGTTTCGATGTCGGAGGTGACGCGGGCGACCAGCGAGCCGCGCCGCTCGTCGGCGTGGTCGGCCAGCGAGAGGTCGTGGATGTGGGCGAAGGCGCGGGTGCGCAAGCCGTAGAGGGCGTGCTCGCTCTGGCGGGCGAGGCGCACCATGGCGAACCGCTGCGCCGTCGTGCACACCAGGATGGCGACCAGGCCGATGACCGCCATGCGGACGACGAGGCCGATGTCGACGCCGTCGGGGGTGATGCCGCGGTCGATGGCCTGCTGGAGGAGGATCGGCACGACCAGACGCCCGCCCGCCCCGACCATCGCCAGCGCCACCGTCACCACGGCGCCCTGGCGGAGCTCGGGGCTGGAGCGCCAGCCCCGGCGCAGCGTCTCGACGGCCCCCCAGTCGCGGTCGAGGCGCGAACTCATGCCGCCCCCCGATCGCGGGCGTAGGCCTCGGTCAACTGGCGGTAGGCAGGGAGTCGGGCGAACAGGTCGGTGTGGCGGCCGTGAGCCACGACGCGTCCGCCGGCCATGAACACGACCTCGTCGGCGAGGGCGATGGTGGACGGCCGAGTGGCGACGATGACGGTGGTCACGCCGGTGAGCTCCTCGGCCAGGCCCATGAGGATGAGCGCTTCGGTGGTGGGGTCGAGGCTGGAAGTGGCGTCGTCGAGCAGCAGCACCTTCGG
Organism: bacterium; assembly: GCA_046725105.1. GTDB lineage: Bacteria > Actinomycetota > Acidimicrobiia > Acidimicrobiales > Ilumatobacteraceae > DASXAI01. The sequence goes on from JBKOXV010000208.1 coordinate 2,131, forward strand.
CCGGCGCAGCAGGGCGCGGGCTAGCGCCACCCGCTGGCGCTGGCCGCCCGACAGCGTGACGCCGCGCTCCCCCACCACCGCGTCGGGCCCCGCTGGCAGGGCGTCGACGAACTCGTCGGCCTGGGCGGCGGCCAGGGCCTGGCGGATCTCGGCGTCGGATGCGCCGGCGCCAAGGTCGACGTTGGCGCGGATGGAGCCGGCGAACAGGAAGGGCTCCTGGAACACGAGGCTCCGTCCGCCCGGCTCCACCGCCACGGTGCCGGCCGTCGGTGCGAACAGACCGGCAATCACCTGCAGCAGCGTCGTCTTGCCGGAGCCGGTCGGCCCCACGAGGGCCACCGCCCGCCCGGAGCCCACGGTGAGGTCGACGCCGTCGAGCACGCGGCGGCCCGGCTCGTAGGCGTACGAGACGCCGCGCAGATCGAGTCCCACCCCGGTCGGCGGCGTGGTGATGGCGGCGCCCGGGTGGGCCGGAACCGGCTCGGCCAGCACGCCCTGGATGCGCGTCCACCCGGCCAGCGAGTGCGGCAGGTCGCCGAGCATGAAGCCGATCAGGCGCAGCGGCCAGACCAGCAGCGTGAAGAGGTACACGAAGGCGGCGATGTCGCCGACGGTGAGCGCACCGGCCTGCACCCGGTAGGCGCCGATCACGACCAGGAGCACGTTGGCGACGTTCGGCACGGCGTCGAGCAGCGACTCGAAGGTGGCGCGCAGGGTGGCGACGATGACCTTCGCATCGCGGAGCTCGGCCGCCTTGCCGGCCAGCCGGCGGGCCTGATGAGCCTCGGCCCCGAGCGCTTTCACCACCATCACGCCGTCGAAGCTCTCGTGCACGATGGCCGAGACCTCACCGATGCGGTCCTGGGCGGCGGTGGCGGGCGGATCGACGCGGCGCTGGTAGAGCACGTTGATCCCAACCAGGATCGGGAAGAGCAGGACGGCGATGCCGCCGAGGACGAGGTCGGCGGCGAGCAACCATGCCGACGAGATCACGATGAGCAGGACGACGGCGGTCGAGTACGGCAGCGGCGCCAACACGTCGGTGGCGGCGTCGGCGTCGACGCCGGCATGGGCGACGAGCTCGCCGGTGGAGTGCTTGCTGTGCCAGGCCAGCGGTTGCGCCTGGTACTGGTCGATGACGTGCTCCTGGAGCGTGGCCTTCACCTGCCACTGGCCCCGGGCGGCGAAGCTGCGGCGGACCACCACGCCGACGGCCTTCGCGATCCCGACGGCGATGATGAACGCGGCGCCGGCCACCACCGTGCCCGCCGCGACCTGACCGTCGTCGAATCGGGGGAGGATCACGTGGTCGGTGACCCATTGCACGGCGAACGCCGAACCCACCGTCGCGGCGGCGAAGACGGCGGCCCCGCCGATGCCCACGGCGAACGTGCCGCGGTGCATGCCGAGCTCGGCGCGCAGCATACGCAACCCGCGCGACAACGTGCCCGAGGGCGCGTCGGGGGAAGCGGGTGCGGTGGCCATGGGCACCGTTCTACCAGGCCCGTTGCGTCCAGCGTCTAGGTATTCCTGCGTATTTCGTGGTTACCTAGGGCGCCATGCACCACGTCGATTTCGCGCTGCTCGTGCTCCGGGCATCGCTCGGTTTGATGTTGATGGCCCACGGTGCCAACAAGATCGCGGGTGGAATCGACAACGCCTGTAACTGGTTTGCCTCGATGGGCTTGAGGCCGGGCTGGTTCCACGGCCGCCTGGCGGCTGCATCGGAGATCACCGGCGGGACCCTGCTGGTGCTCGGCCTGCTCACGCCACTAGCGGCCGCCATCGTCATCGGCGTGATGGTCGTCGCCGGCGTCACCGCCCACCGCAACAACGGCTTCTTCGTGTTCCGGCCCGGCCAGGGCTGGGAGTACGTCTTCATCATCGCCGTCGCCGCCTTCGCCGTCGGCACCATCGGCGCCGGCGACTGGTCGCTCGACCACGCCATCGGCATCGACGTCGACGGCTGGTGGGGCGCGATCGTGTCCGGCGTCCTGGGCGTGGGCAGCGCCGTCGCCACCCTGGCCATCTTCTGGCGACCGGTCCGAGCCACCACGACGACGTCGTGACCGAGCCCGTCGCGCCGGCCCCACCCCGCCGGGTGCGGCCGGCCGCGTTGCTCGTCGCCCTCGTGGTCCTCGTCTTCGGGGCGATGTGGATCTACATCTACTTCTTCGCTGACACCAGCAACCCGAACCGGCTGCCCGACCGGGCGTGGACCACGCACGCCGACGCCGTCTGCTCCGCCTACGCCAAGCAGATCGACGACCTTCCGCCCGCCCGCACTTTTGCCGACATCAAGCCCAAGTCGGAGGCCATGCGACAACGGGCCGCCGTCGGCCAGCAGGCCACCGACCTCCTCGCCCTGATGGTGGCCGACCTCCGCGCGGCGCCGTCGACCGACGCCGCGACCCGCGACGCCGTCGCTCTCTGGCTGGCCGACTACGACACCTACATCCAGGACCGCCGCCGCCACCTCGCCCGTTGGGCCGCCGGGGAGGACCCGCCCTTCGCCGAGACGGCGGTCGGCGGCAAGCCCATCAGCCTCGGCATGGACGACTTCGCCGAGGCCAACGACATGTCGTCCTGCAAGGTTCCCGAAGACCTGGGCTGACCCCCCCTCCCCGTTTCGCGCCAGTTGGAGAACCTCACAGGTTCTTGAACCAGCGTGAAACCGGCAGAGATCCGGTCGTGGGAAGCTCCCTCCGTGACGGCGCTGGCATCCTGGCGTGCCGCCGCCGCCCGCCACGACCCGAACGGGACGGCATGGCGGCGGGCCGGGCGCGCCACCATCGTGACGCCGATCGTGCTCGCCGTCTTGCTGCCCACCGGCCACGACCAGCTGACGATCTTCGCCGTGTTCGCGACCTTCGCCCTGCTGGTGCTGGGCGACTACGGCGGGCCGATCCTGTCCCGAGTGGCCGCCTACGTGGCCACCGGGTTGATCGGGGCGGCCCTGGTCGTCGTCGGGACGGCGGCGTCGAGCAACGCCGTGGCCGCCGCCATCGTCACCGCCGTCGTCGGCTTCGCCCTCACCTTCGTCGGCGTGCTCGGCGGGTACACGGCGGCGGTGCGCACGCCGCTGCTCCTGAGCCTCGTGCTGGCCGCGTCGGTGGAGGCGCCGTTCTCGGAGATGCCCGACCGCGTCGGCGGCTGGCTGTTCGGCTCGGCGCTCTCGCTGGTGGCCGCCCTGGTGGTGTGGCCCCGGCGGGACCACGATGCCGTGATGCGGGCTGCCGCGCGGGCCTGTGACGTGTTCGCCACCATCGTGCGAGGCGGCGGAGACGCCGCGGACGCCGCCGCGGCGATGGTGGCGGCTCGCGCCACCCAGGAAGTGATGGGCGTTCGGACCGCCGGCGCCACCAGCCGCCAACGGGCCATGGCCGTGCTGGTCGAGGAGCTCGATCTGTTCGCGGAGCTGGTTCCGTCGTGGGTGGCGGCGCGGGATCACTCCCCGGTGCCAGACGACGACGCCGAACTCGCGACCGCCCTGGCCGAGACGCTCGAAACCACGGCGCGCGCCCTGCGGGGCGAGCCGGCGCCGCCGGACCTCATCCGGCTCGACGGCGCCCGCGCCGCGCAACGCACCGCCGTCGCCGGATGGGCGGCCGCGGCGCGCCGCTCCGACCGGTCCCCCGACGACGTACTGGCCGCCCTCGACGCAGTACGACCCCTTCGTCTCCTGTCTCACGTGGCCGTCACGCTGGGCGGAGCCGCAACCGTGGCGACCGGGGGCACCGTTCCGACCGGCTGGCTCGACATTCCACCCCGCGCGCCGATGCCGGCCGGGCCCGCCGCCGCCCTCCGGCGAGCCTGGGACACCCTGACCGCCCATTTCGAGGTGCGCTCGGTGCGCTTCCGCGACAGCCTTCGCGCCGCCGTCGCCTTCGGGCTCGCCGTCCTCATCGCCCGCCTGGCTCGGCTCGACCACGCCTTCTGGGCCGTGTTGGGGTCGATCTCCGTACTGCGCACCAGCGTGACCGGCGCCGGCCGGTCCGCCGTCCAGGCCATGGCCGGCACCGCCATCGGCTTCGTCGTGATCGTCCCACTGATGGTTCTGGTCGGTGACAATCCGGCCGGCCTGTGGCTGCTCCTGCCGGTCGCCGTCGCCGTCGCCGCCTACTCGTCCACCACCTGGCCGCTCGCCGCCGGGCAGGCGGCGTTCACCGTGCTCGTGGTGGTGCTGTTCAACCTGATCGAGCCGACGGGCTGGAAGGTGGGGGCCGTCCGCCTGCTCGACGTGGCGACGGGCTGCCTCGTGGCGCTCCTCGTCAGCGTCCTCTTCTGGCCCCGCGGCGCCCGAGCGGCCGTGCGCCAGGCCTTGGCCGAGCTCGTGCGGACGACGGCGGCCTATGTCGAGGCGTGCTTCGAGCGCGTGCTGTCCCCGGTGTCCTCGCCGCCGCCGGTCGCCGCACGCGACGTCGCCATCGATGCCCTGCGACGGGCGCGTGACGCCCTCGGCGACCTCCTCGAGGAGCGTGGTCCGGCCTCGCCGGACGCCGCCGCCAGCTCACGCCGGTTCGCCACCGCCCTCGGCGTGCGTGTGGTGGCCGAGCGGGTGGACCAACTGACCCCGCCGCGCCCGCTCGTCGCCTGTCCCGGCACCGTCGCGGTGGTCCGGCGCGACGCCGCCCGCGTCACAGCAGTCCTGGCCGCCGTCGAGCCCGTCCGGGACCCAGCCGCCTTCGCCGAGGACCGGCGCCGCGCCGTGCTGGCCTGCCTGGCCGACTGGGACGGAGACGGCGGGGCCGACCGGACGGCCGACGTGATCACCGTGGTGTGGGCCAGCCAATGGGTGCTGGTTCTGGTGCGTCTGGCCGGCCGGCTCGAGGCTTCAGGCCGGCTTCCAGCCGAGGTCGGGTTGGTAGCGCCGGATGGGACGGGCCGGGGCGCCCGCGGCGACACACTCGTCGGGCAGATCGCCGGTCACGACCGACCCGGCGGCGACGACGACGTGGCGACCGATGCGAGCACCGGGCAGCACGACGGTGCCGTGCCCGAGCCATGAGCCGGCGCCGACCACCACGGGCCGCTCCGGCTGCGACTGGCGCGAGATCGGCACGCCCACGTCCTCGTAGCCGTGGTTCTGGTCGGTGACGTACACGTAGTGACCGGTCCAGACGTCGTCGCCGATCTCGATGGACAGATGCCCGACGATGCCGCTGCCCCGGCCGATGAGGCACCGGTCGCCGATGCGCACCACGGGATCGCTCACGCACGCTTGGCCCGGCACCATACCCGCCGAGAGCGTGATCTCCGGTCCGATCATCGTGCCGGCGCCGATGTGGATGTAGCGCTCGTTCACCAGCGCCGTCGGCGGGAAGCAGATGACGCTGCCCGGGCCGAAGGCGCCGAACCGCCGGCCCCGCCGGCTGTCGGGACCGATGGCACCCAGCTCGACGACGCCGTCCCATCCCCACCGGACCGCGTCGCCCCCGGCCCGCTTGAGCGCCCCGCGGACCCGGTCCCACGCCGTTGGGAGACGGACGTCCCGGTCCAACATGTCGGCGGACGCTACCCCCCTCCGGTTTCACGCTGCTCTGACCACCTCAGACGTGGTCCAGCTAGCGTGAAACAGGAGGGGACGGGACTGTGACCATCGTCGAGACCACGGCGGGCCGGGTGCGCGGCACGACGACGACCGGGGGCGTGAGCGTGTTCAAGGGCATCTCGTACGCGACGGCGGGTCGCTTCGCCCCTCCCGAGCCGGCCGAGGGCTGGGCCGGGGTGCGCGAGGCCCTCGAGTTCGGGCCGCAGGCCCCCCAGGTCCCCGGGTTCCTGGAGCAGGCCTTCGGCCTGGCCGACTGGCCCATGAGCGAGGACTGCCTGTTCCTCAACGTGTGGACGCCGGCCGCCGGCGACGCCGCCGCCCGCCGGCCCGTTCTCGTATGGATCCATGGCGGCGCCTTCACCAACGGCACCGGCGCCGTCCCGTGGTACGACGGCACCGCCTTCGCCGAGCACGGCTGCGTCCTGGTGACGATCAACTACCGCCTCGGCGCCCTCGGCTTCCTCCACCTGGCCGACCTCGACGGGGAGCGCTTCGCCGGCTCCGGCAACCTCGGGCTGCTCGACCAGGTGGCTGCCCTCGGCTGGGTGCAGGACAACATCGCCGCGTTCGGCGGCGATCCGCACCGTGTCACGATCTTCGGAGAGTCGGCCGGCGGGGCCAGCGTCGCCAGCTTGCTCGCCTGCCCGGCGGCGGCCGGCCGGTTCAGCGGCGCCATCGCCGAGAGTGCCGCCTTCCTCCAGCTGCGCAGCCGGGAGGAAGCCACGGCGGCCGCCGGCACACTGCTGGCCGCGCTCTACATCCGGCCGTCCGATCTCCTCGACATGCCCGTCGAACACCTCCTCGAGGCGCAGTCGACGACCTTCGCCGGGCCGGCGCTGTTCACGGCCTTCGCCCCGACGCCGGACGGCACCGTGCTGCCCGCTCCCGTCCTCGGCGCCCTCGGCACGGGCGCCGGCGCGGACGTGCCGTTCATCCTCGGTACCAACCGGGACGAGCTCTATTTGTTCACCGCCGTCGACGGCCGGGCCACCTCGCTCGACGAAGCCGGGCTGGCGGCCGTCGCGGCGCGCCACGCCCCACACAACCCCGAGGCCGTCGTCGCCGTCTACGGCGCCGCCCGGCCCGCCGTCACCCCCGGGCAGCTCGCCACGTCCATCGCCGGCGACGACGGCTTCTGGCGCCCGGCCCTCCAGGTCGCCACCGCCCGGGCTGCTGTCGGCGCACCCACGTGGATGTACCGCTTCGACTGGCCCACGCCGACCTTCGGCGGCCTGCTCGGCGCCTGTCACGGCATCGAGATCCCGTTCGTGTTCCACTCGATCAGCGTGCCGACGGCCGAGCTCTTCCTGGGTACCGGCCCCGAACGAGCACACATCGCCGACGCCGTGCACGGTGCCTGGGTGCGGTTCGCCACGACAGGCGATCCCGGGTGGCCGCGCTACGACCTCGGTCGCCGGCCCACGATGCGCTTCGACGCGACCAGCGAGGTGGTCGCCGACCTCGACAGCGAACTGCGCCGGTGCTGGATCCCGTGAGTATGACGGCTCATGCGGCGGCGTCCGGCTTTGCCGTGCGCCGCCGGGCTGCCGAAGAACCGATTGCCGAGCGAAAGCGAGTAGGAGCTCGCCGAAACGGAGCGGCGGCGGGCGACGAAGATAGCGTCGGCGCCAGTGGCTGAGTACGCCGACCTGTTCCGGCTGGACGGTCGCCGGGCGCTCGTGGTCGGCGCCGGTCGGGGCATCGGCGCGGCCTGCGCGGCCGGCCTGGCCGCCTTCGGGGCCGAGGTCGTCTGCGCCGACGTCGACGGCGAGGCGGCCGGCGCCGTGGCCAAGACCATCGACGGCGCCACGTCGCAACGCCTCGACATCGCCGACCCCGCGTCCATCGCCGGCGCCGCCGCCTCCGTCGGCGCGCCCGACGTCCTCGTGACCACGCCGTCGATCAACGTCCGCAAGCGGATCGTCGACTACACCGACGCCGAGCTCGACCGGGTCGTCGACCTCAACCTCAAGGGCACGTTCCGCCTCTGCCGAACGTTCGGCGCCCTGATGGCGGACGCCGGACGGGGCAGCATGATCGGGTTCACCTCGATCCGTGCGCTGACCACCGAACCCGGCCAGGGTGCCTACGCCGCCACCAAGGCGGCGATCGTGACGCTCTTCAAGACGCTGGCTGCCGAGCTCGGGCCGCGGGGTGTACGGGCCAACACCGTCGCCCCCGGCGTCGTCGAGACCCCTCTCACCCAACCCATCAAGGACAAGGCGGAGTGGTACGACGCCTCCGCCGCCTAGGCCATCCTCAAGCGATGGGCGCAGCCCTCGGAGATGGTCGGCGCCGTCGTCTTCCTCGCGTCCGATGCGGCGTCCTACGTCACGGGCGCCACCCTGTTCGTCGACGGGGGCTGGACCGCCGCCGACGGCCGCTACGAGCCGCCGAGCTAGGAGGTCCGATGGCCATCGATCGCGAGCAACTCATCGCCTTCACCCAGGAGCTCGTGCGGGTCCCGAGCGTGCACGACCCGGCCACGGGCCGGCGGGAGGAGCCGGCCGCCGCCCTGGTCGAGGCGAAGATGCGTGAGTTCGGCTGGGCGCCCGAGCGCGACGAGGTGGAGCCGGGCCGGCCCAACGTGATCGCCGTGATCGAAGGCGGTCGGCCGGGACCGACGCTGATGTTCGAGGGCCACACAGACGTCGTCACCGAGGGCGACGGTGAGAACTGGACCGTCGACCCGTTCGGCGCCGACATCATCGACGGCCGCCTGTACGGGCGGGGCTCGGCCGACATGAAGTCCGGGGTGGCGGCCATGCTCTTCGCCGCCAAGGACGTCGTCGACCGAGGTCCCTTCCCAGGCCGCCTGGTGCTGGCGGCGCTGGTCGACGAGGAGGGGATGATGGCCGGCGCCAAGGACTTCGTGGCCCGCGGCCGGGCCGAGGGCATCGACGCCGTGATCTGCTGCGAGCCGGAGGCCGGCGAAGTGTGCACCACGGCCAAGGGCGCCCTGCGCCTGCGGGCCGACTTCCACGGGAAGATGGCGCACGGGGCCATGCCGCACCACGGCCGCAACCCGAACCCGGCCCTCGGGCGGTTCCTGCGGACCGTGAAGGTGCTGCAGTCGGACCTCCAGGCCACCCACGACGCCCATCCGCACCTCGGGCAGGTGTACCTCACGCCGACGGCGTTACGGGCCGGCGATCCGGTGCAGATGAACGTGATGCCGGCCGACGCATCGGTGTGGCTCGACGTGCGCACCATCCCCGGTGTCGACCACGAGACCGTCGTGGCCGCCGTCGCCGAACGGGCGCGCGAGGCGGCCAAGGCCGAAGGCGTCGACAGCACGCTCACCGTCATCGACGACCGTCCCGCCGTCGAGATCCAGGCCGACGCCCCGATCGTGCGCGCCCTGTGTGCCGCCCATGAGGCCGTCACGGGCGAGCGGGCTCGCCTCGGGGGTGTCCCCGGCGCCACCGACGGCACCGTGCTCACGGCGCGCGGCGGCATCCCCAGCGTCGTCTACGGGCCGGGCGGGAAGTGGATCGCCCATCAGGCCGACGAGTTCGTCGAGGTCGAGGAGATCGTGCAGGCCGCCCAGGTCTTCGCCGAGGCCGCCCATCGCTTCCTGCACGGCACCGCCTGAGCGATGTGGGAGTCGCTGGCGCCGGTCGATCGAGGCCCCAACAACGCCATCACCGACGTGCCGGGCGTGCTCGTCGGCCACCACCAGCGCCTCACCGACGGCTGGGCCACCGGAACGACCGTCGTGCTGACGCCGGGTGGGGCCGTCGGCGGCGTCGACATCGGCGGTGGGGCGCCCGGCACTAGGGAGACCGACCTGCTCGCCCCGTCGGCGATGGTGGAGCGGGTGCACGCCGTGTGCCTCACCGGCGGGAGCGCCTACGGGCTGGCGGCGGCCGACGGCGTGATGTGCTGGCTGGCCGAGCACGCCATCGGCCTGCCCGTCGGCGAGGAAGCTCACGAGGTCGTGCCCATCGTCCCGGCGGCGGTGCTGTTCGACCTGAAACACAACGCGTGGGGCCATCGGCCCGACGCCTCTTTCGGCTACGCGGCGTGCGCCGCCGCCACCGACGGCCCGGTCGCCGAGGGCACGGTGGGGGCCGGAACCGGCGCGACGGCCGGACCGGTGAAGGGCGGCATCGGCACGGCGAGCGTCGTGCTCGAAGGCGGCTTCACCCTCGGCGCGCTGGTTGCCTTGAACGCCCGCGGCCACGCCGTCGATCCCGCCACGGGCGTGCCCTTCGGCGTGGGCTTCGGGCTCGGCGACGAGTTCGCCGTGTGGGCGCCGCCGGCGGCGGCCGACGTCGAAGCGGCCCGGGAGCACCTCGTGGTGGCGGGCAAGATGGCGAAGCTCAACACGACGCTGGTCGTCGTGGCGACGGATGCGGCGTTGAGCAAGGCCGAGTGCACCGTGCTGGCCGGCGTGGCCCAGGACGGGGTGGCGCGGGCTGTGCGCCCCACCCACACGATGTTCGACGGCGACCTGGTGTTCGCGCTGGCCACCGGGGGCCGGGCGCTGGAGCTCGAGTCGACCGACGCCTACGCCGCCGGGCCGAGCCGGGCCGCGCTCGTCAACGATCTCGCCGCCGCCGGCGCCGACACCGTCACCCGCGCCGTCGTCCATGCCGTCCTGGCCGCGACTACCGTCGGCGCCTCGATCTCCTACCGCGACCTATTCCCGACCAGTTTTGTCGAGAATCGGCCGTGATGTGGCAGGATGGCC
>JBKOXV010000195.1:0-5132 GCA_046725105.1 bacterium
CCGATGTGTAGCTGGGTCAGTTCGTCGCGGCGAGCGAGCGGAGCGTGGCGGTCCTTGGCATGGTTCCCTCCGTTGAGATGACCCTGCTCCGGCCTCGCGGGAGCGTACACGTGTTCGCCAGCGGGGAGCAACGGGTCGCACGCCCCTAGATCGGCCCCTCGAAAGGTGCCGCGGCAATCCTTCCGACCTCAGCGCGCTCAGTCAACGAGCAGAGCGGCCACCTTCTCGGCCGCCTCGTGTTGAAGGCCCTTCACGACGTGCGAGTAGGTGTCCAGCGTGATGTTGATGCTCGAATGACCGAGCCGTTCCTGGACAACCTTCGGGTGGACGCCAGCGGCCAGCGCCAGCGTCGCTGACGTGTGCCGGAGATCATGGAGCCGGATCGCAGGCAGTCCTGCGGCCTTAGCCTGCCGCTTGAACATCACGATGATCCGCTCGGGGTGATAGGGCGCTCCGTCCTCCCGCACGAAGACGAAGCCGGAGTCCTGCCATTCAGTCCCGAGCTTGAGGCGCTCCTGCAGCTGCGCTTTCCGGCTCGAGCGGAGCGCCTGAGTCGTCATGTCATCCAACGCGACGGAACGGCGGCCCTTCGGCGTCTTGGGCTCGACGACCACGACACGAGAATCCACTGACACTCTCGTGTACTGAATCGCGATGACGGCGGCATCGAGGTCGACGTCGCTCCAACGAAGCCCGGCGATCTCGCCGCGCCGCAATCCCGCCGTCAGCATCAGCAGCCACATCGCGTAGAGACGATCGTCCCGCACGAACGCCAGGAACTGCCTCGCCTGGGCGGCATCCCACACGGCCATGTCCGACTTCACCGCCCTAGGCGGCTTCGCCGCGCGGGCCGGATTCCTGGGCAACAAACCCCATCCGACGGCGTCGGCGAAGGCCCGCCCGGCGATCGTGTGGGTGTATCGAACCGACCTCGGCGACAGCGGCTGGGCCGACCGGCCCCCCTCGGCCAGGAGCTGTGCGTACATTGTCGTCAGATGACCGGGCGTCAGCGACGCCAGGCGAAGCTCCCCGATCCTGGGCACGACGCGCTTGGTCAACACCATCCGATAGCTCGCCGCCGTCGACTCTCTCAGCCCGGGCGCCACCGCCTCGATCCATTTTTCGAGGAACTCGCCGGCCGTGAGCCGGCCCGGATCAACGAGCTGGCCCGAGTTCAGCCGCCCGAGCGCTTCGACCATCGCAAGCTCGGCCTCCCGCTTGGTGCGAAAGCCGCCTACCCACTTCTGGCGCTTGCGCCCGGTGGCGTCGCGGCCCAGATACAGCACGTAGCAGTAGCCGACGCCGCGCTTGACGATGCTGCCCCGCATGGCATCACCCCCGCTTGGATTAGCAGGAGATTAGCAAACGAGTCCGAAGCGTGACACTCATCGGCCCTCCAGGGCCTCTGAGCAGCCAATTCTGGCTGGCGGGGCAGGACTCGAACCTGCAACATCCGGATCCAAAGTCCGGTGTTCTGCCAGTTGAACTACCCGCCAGGGCGATCTCCACGGTACTGCCACCCGGTCGGGGTGCCGCTTTGGTACAACCTCTCCATGAGTAGGCGCCCCGTCTCGGCGATCGTCCTGGCCGCCGGGGAGGGAGTGCGCATGCGTTCCGACCGCCCCAAGCCCCTCCACCTGCTGTGCGGGCGGCCCATGATCATGCACGTCCTGGGGGCGCTCACCGATCTCCCGGTCCGGCGCACTGTCGTCGTCACGGGTCACGGCTCCGAACGGGTCACCAAGAAGGTCCAGGACCAGAGCCCGCCGTCGTTGAACGTCACCTTCGTCGAGCAGCCGGTGCAACGAGGCACCGGCGACGCCGTGAGCGTCGGCCTCACGGCCTTCCCCGACGACGACGTCGACGACACCTCGACCGTGATCGTGCTACCCGGCGACCACCCGCTCCTGCGCCCGCAGACCATCACCGCCCTGGTGGCCCAGCACGAGGCGGCCGGCAACGCCGCCACCGTCCTGTCGGCGCGCGTCGAAGACCCGAGCGGCTACGGGCGGGTGATCCGGGGCAGAGACGAGCGCGTCACCCACATCGTCGAGCACCGCGACGCCCGCCCCGACGAGCTCGAGATCAACGAGATCAACACCAGCATCTACTGCTTCCGGCGCGACCTTCTCGGGCCGGCGCTGCGCCGCCTGTCGCCCGACAACGCCCAGGGTGAGTACTACCTCACCGACGTCGTCTCGGTGCTGGCATCGGCCGGCTACCCGGTCGGTTCGATGGTCCTGCCCGACGCCCTGGAGGCCCTCGGCGTGAACGACCGTGCCCAGCTGGCCTTCGCCGAGACCGAGCTGCGGGCTCGCACCAACCGCCGCTGGCTGCTGGCCGGCGTCACCATGGTCGATCCCGCCGAGACCTACGTCGACGTCACCGTCGAGCTCGGCCGGGACGTCACCCTCTTCCCGGGCACGATGCTCCAGGGCCGCACCGTCATCGGGGCCGGCAGCGAGATCGGCCCCGACACCCGCCTGGTCGACTGCACCGTCGGCGTCGGCGCCGTCGTCGAGCACAGCGTCGGTCACAACGCCGAGATCGGCGAAGGGGCGCGGGTCGGGCCGTACGCGGCGCTGTCGCCCGGCACCGTCGTGCCGGCCTGGTCCGTGACGGGGCCCTTCTACACTGGACCCGCGTGACGATGGAACGGGTGACCAAGAAGCGCCTGGCCCTGTACACGGGGTCGTGCCATCCGGCGCTGGCCGAAGAGATCGCCGATCACCTCGACGTCGAGCTGGGCGACCCGGGCCTCGTCACCTTCGCCAACGGCGAGATCCGAGCCCGCTACGCCGAGAGCATCCGGGGCACCGATGTCTTCATCATCCAGACCCACTACGGCTGCGACGGTCGGTCGATCAACGACGCCATCGTCGAGCAGCTCATCATGATCGACGCCGCCCACCGCGCCTCGGCGAAGCGGATCACCGCCGTCTGCCCCTTCTACGGGTACTCCCGCCAGGATCGCAAGGCCACGGGACGCGAGCCGATCACGGCCCGCCTCGTCGCCAACATGTTCCGCGCCGCCGGCGCCAAACGGATGGTGTCCGTCGACCTGCACTCCGGTCAGATCCAGGGCTTCTTCGACGGCCCGGTCGACCACCTGACGGCCATGCCGGTGCTCGAGTCCTACATCCGCCAACACGCCACCGACCCGGTGATGGTGTCGCCGGACGCCGGCCGGGTGAAGGTGGCCGAGCGCTACGCCCAGCACCTCGACGCCGACGTCGCCTTCATCAACAAGCGCCGGCCCAAGGGCGTCGACAACGTCGCCATCGCCAAGGAGGTCATCGGCGACGTCGACGGGCGCCACGGCGTCATCATCGACGACATGATCGACACGGCGGGCACCGTCGTGTCGGCGGCCGAACTGCTGCTCGAGCGGGGCGCCACCGAGGTGTGGGCCATGGCCACCCACGGGGTCCTGTCGGGCCCGGCCGTCGACCGCCTGAAGAACTCGCCGATCACCCGGGTCGTGTTCACCAACACCTTGCCGGTGCCGCCCGAGAAGCAGCTCGACAAGATCGAGGTGCTGTCGGTGGCCAGGATCATCGCCGACGCCCTCGACGCCGTCTTCGAGGACACCAGCGTCAGCGAGATCTTCGGCGGCGAGAACCAGACCTGACCCGGCGACTGACCCGCGTTCCAGGCGTATGTGGCACCTCTCGCGCAACGGACCGGGGCGGGCAGAGCCGCTACACTTTCCCGGTTTGCAGAACGCCTGCTAGGAGCGCGCCATGCCTGACATCACCCTCGTCGCCCAGACCGGCCGGCTCACCGGGAGCCGTCCCACCGGCCGGCTGCGCGCCGCCGGCAAGGTGCCGGGCGTCCTGTACGGGCACGGCATGGCGCCCGTCGCCCTGGCCGTCGACCGCCGCGAGCTGCGCCACGCCCTCACCGGCGCCGCCGGGGTGAACGCCGTGGTGCAGTTGAAGGTCGACGGCGCCACGCACGCGACCGTCATCAAGGACCTCCAGCGCCACCCGGTGCGCCACACGGTCACGCACGTCGACTTCATCGTCGTACGCATGGACGAGGAGATCACCGTCGACGTGCCCATCGTCCTCGAGGGCGAGCCGAAGCAGGTGCTGTCCGAGGGCGGCGTCATCGAGCACGCGCTGTCCGCGCTGTCGGTCATCACCACGCCCCGCGACATCCCGACGCACCTCACCGTCGACATCAGCGGCCTCGCCATCGGCGATGTCGTCCGGGTGAGCGACCTCACGCTGCCCCGGGGCGTCACCACCGACATCGATCCCGACGCGCCCGTCGTCGTCGCCGCCGGCGCGGCCGTCGAGCCGGTGGAAGAGGAAGCCGAGGGCGAGGAGGCCGAGGGCGAGGGCGAGGCGGCGCCCGCCGGCGAGGGTGGCGGCGAGGCTGCCGCCGCGTCCGACACCGAGTGATCCGCCGTCCCGATGGCGGATCTGCTCGTCGTCGGGCTCGGCAACCCCGGTGAGGAGTACGCCCGCTCCCGTCACAACGTCGGCGCCGAGGTCGTGGCCGAGTTGGCGGCGCGCCACGGCGGCCGCTTGAAGCTGGCCAAGAAGGACCGGGCCCTCGCCGCCGACGTCACCATCGCCGGCAAGCGGGTCACGGTGGCCTTCCCACAGACGTACATGAACGACTCGGGTGAGTCGGTGCGCCTGCTGGCGCGCCACCACGACATCGAGGACCCGAGCCAGATCGTGATCGTCCACGACGAGCTCGACCTGCCCGTCGGGCGCCTCAAGGTGAAGGACGGCGGCGGCCTGGCCGGGCACAACGGGCTGCGGTCGCTGAAGCAGCACCTCCACTCGGACGCCTTCCTCCGGGTGAGGATCGGCGTCGGCAAGCCGCCGTCGAAACAGCGCGGCGCCGACCACGTCCTGCGGCGGGTGTCGAAGAAGGAGCGCGCCGAGCTCGACGTGGTGGTGCAGGAAGCCGCCGACGCCGTCGAGATGCTCGTCGCCGACGGCGTGGCCGCCGCCATGACGACCTACAACGCCCGCTGATCCGCCGCTCCAACAGGTCGATGTGACGCTTTCCACCGCTGCGGTGAAAACCGTGACGTCGCCCGCCGGGTGTGGCTACGGTGCAACCCGATGGTTGCATCTCGAGATCGACCCGTCCGCTTCGGGGTCTCGGTG
>JBKOXV010000034.1:0-12871 GCA_046725105.1 bacterium
ACCCTGAGCCGGCCGTGGGTCACCTTCGACGTCGCCCTCACCACCCAGGCAGGCTTCATGGCCTCGCCGACGTGGATGGCCGCCGCCGACGCCGATCCCGCGAAGGCCACCCAGCCCGTCGGCACCGGGCCCTTCATCCTCAGCCAGTACACGCCGGGCGATGTCACCATCGTCAAGAAGAACCCGAACTACTGGCGCAAGAGCGAGGGCATCCCCTACCTCGACGAGATCGACTTCAAGGTCGTCCAGGACAGCCTCACGGCGGCCAACGCCCTGAAGTCGGGCCAGCTCGACGTGCTGGTCGACGACAACGGCCAGAACATCACGTCCTTCCGGAAGGACAAGAGCTTCAACTACACCGAGCAGAAGGAGCACGGCGAGACGGCGTACATCCTGTTGCACGTCAGCCAGCCCGATTCGCCCTTGGCCGACCAGGACGTGCGCTGCGGCCTCACCGCCGCCACGGATGCGAAGACCATCATCGAGGCCACCCAGGCCGGTGCCTTCCAGCAAGCCAACGGGCCGTTCTCGCCCGGCCAGCAGGGCCACCTCGAGAAGACCGGCAACCAGGGCTACGACCCGGCCAAGGCCAAGGAGCTCATCAGCAAGTGGTCGGCCGCCCACGGCGGCCAGAAGCCGAAGGTGTCCGTTGGTGCCACCAACGACGCCACGGTGCTCCAAATCGCCCAGCTGCTCCAGCAGTGGTGGAACGAGGCCGGTGCCGACACCAGCATCGTGCAGATCGAGCAGTCGAAGTACATCACCCTCGCCCTACTCGGTGACCCGAGCTTCCAGGCCTTCCAGTGGCGCAACCACGCCGGCTTCTTCCTCGACAACCAGTACATCTGGTGGCATTCCGGCAACGCCCAGCCGGACGGGCAGGTGGCACTCAACTTCGGACGGGTGAAGGACCCGGTGCTCGACCAGCTGCTCGACGACGCCCACACCAACCCCGACCCGGCGGCGAGTACCAAGGACGCCGAGCAGGCCAATCAGGAGTTCGCCAAGCAGTGCTGGCTCATCCCCGAGTGGTGGGTGGCCTGGGGCATCGTCTCCAAGCCGGCCGTGCAGGGCATCGGCGCCGCCACCTTCCCTGCAGGAGTGTCGGGCACGCTCTACGACGGCCAGAGCTTCCCCGGCCAGATCTGGTGGCAGAACGTCTACCTGAAGTCCTAGTCACAACAAGGAGCACCTGGTAGCAGACGCGCAGGAGGGGAACGAGATCCGATGGCCTTCCTCAGGCAACGGCTCATCCAGCTGGTGATCGTGCTGTTCGCCGTCACCATCCTCACGTTCACCCTCCTGCGCCTGCTGCCGGGCGATCCCGCCATCGCCATCGTCGGGATCGGCGCCAGCCCGGAGAAGCTCGAGGAGACCCGCCAGAAGTGGGGCCTCGACGATCCCATTCCCGTGCAGTACGTCAAATGGCTCGGCAAGACGGTCCGCGGCGACCTCGGTGTCTCGTCGGCATTCAACGTGAAGGTCACCACGCTCGTGAGCCAGCGGCTGCCCGTGACGCTGTACCTCATGACCTACGCCATGATCATGTCGCTGGCCATCGCCATACCACTGGGCATCTGGACGGCCTATCGCGCCAACCGCGCGTCCGACCGAATAATCAGCGGCTTCTCGTTCGGGCTGCTGTCCCTTCCCCCATACATCCTCGGGGTGCTCTTCGTCTTCCTCTTCTCGCTTCGGCTGAAGTGGTTCCCCGCCCTCTCACAGTATGTCTCGCCGGTCGAGGATCCCGTCGAGCACTTCAAGGCCATGTTCCTGCCGGCGTTGACGTTGGCCCTCGGGGAAATCGCCGTGTTCCAGCGGCTGCTGCGCGCCGACATGGTGGGCACGTTGCAGAACGACTTCATCACCATGGCCCGGGCCAAGGGCCTGTCGACGAAGCGCATCCTGTTCCGCCACGCCCTGCGACCGTCCACATTCTCGCTGATGACGGCGGCGGCGGTCACGGCCGGCGCCCTCATCGGCAGCACGGTGATCGTCGAGACCATCTTCGCCCTGCCCGGGATGGGCGACCTCACCGTGCAAGCGATCTTCCGGCGCGACTACCTGGTCGTGCAGTTCTGCGTGGTGATCTTCGCCTTCGGCTTCGTGCTCGTCAACTTCTTCGTCGACTTGCTGTACAACGTCCTCGACCCGAGGATCCGCCATGCCCGAGCTCTGCTCTAGCGAAGGGGGACGGCCGAGATGACTGACTTCTCCTCGACCCCCACCGACCTCTTCGGCGACACGGGACCGGCGGCGGCCGGACCGGCCGGTGTCATGGAGGTCGTCGGCGCCGACATGGCGCTGGCCCAGACACCCGCGGCGCGCCGCCGCCGTGGTCGCGGAAAGGGCGTGCTCTTCTGGATGGCGTTCGGCTGGATCGCCCTTGTGACGTTCTGTGCCGTCTTCGCCGACTACCTGCCCTTCGTCCGCTCCTACAGCAAGATCTACCCCGCCTTCAAGCAGCCCCCGTCCACGGAGTACTGGTTCGGCACCGACAAGATCGGGCACGACATCTTCGCCCGCACCGTCTATGGCGCCCGGCTCTCCTTGGCCATTGCCGGCGCGTCGATCCTCCTCGGGCTCTTCTTCGGCGGGCTATTGGGCCTGATGGCTGGGTACTACCGGCGCCGAGTCGACTCCGTGATCTCGACGGGCGTCGACGTGATGCTGGCGTTCCCGGCGCTGATCCTGCTGCTCGCCATCACGGCATTCCTCACGCCGAGCGCCCGCACCGTCATCCTCGCCCTCGCCATCCTGTCGATCGCCCCACTGACCCGCATCGTGCGGGCCAACACGCTGGTGTACTCGCAGCGGGAGTTCGTGCTGGCGGCCAAGAGCATCGGCGCCAAGGACCGCCGCATCCTGTTCCGCGAGGTGCTGCCGAACATCGTGCCGGCCATGCTCGCCTTCGCCCTCACCGGCCTGGCCGTGCTGATCGTGGCCGAGGGCGCCCTCGCCTTCCTCGGCCAGAGCGTGCCGCCGCCCATCCCCACGTGGGGCAAGCTCATCGACGACGGCCGCCAAGACCTCGACTCGGCATGGTGGATCTCGCTGATGCCGGCGTTGGTGATGTTCCTCACGATCCTGGCCTTCAACATCATGGGCGACGTGCTGGCTCGCCGCTTCGACGTCCGGGAGGCGGTGGCGTGAGCACCACCGTCCAAGGCCTCCACCGTCCCGAGTCGGGCACCCTGCTGGAGGTGCGCGACCTCAAGACGCACTTCGTCACCGCCCTCGGCACGGTCCGCGCCGTTGACGGCGTCAACCTCTCCGTCGATCGGGGCCGCACCCTCGGGGTCGTGGGCGAGTCGGGATCGGGCAAGACCATCCTCGCCCGCTCGATCATGGGGCTGCTGCCCAAGCGCAACGTCATCCGCGAGGGCAGCGTCGAGTTCGAAGGCGTCGAGCTCACCACCATGTCGCTGAAGCAGCGGCGCAGGATCTGGGGCCGGGAGATGGCGATGGTCTTCCAGGACCCGATGACGTCGCTCAATCCGGTCATGAAGATCGGCAAGCAGATCACCGAGTCGCTGCGCGTCCACCTGGGCATGCCCACCTCGGAGGCCAACGCCACGGCGGAGAAGCTCCTGAACGACGTCGGCATCCCCGAGGCCCATCGCCGCCTTTCGGAGTACCCCCACCAGCTGTCGGGCGGGATGCGCCAGCGCGTCACCATCGCCATTGCCTTGGCGTGCGGACCCACGATGCTGTTCGCCGACGAGCCCACCACGGCGCTCGACGTCACCATCCAGGCCCAGATCCTCGACCTGCTGGCCGAGCAGCAGCGCGACCGCAACATGTCGATGATGCTCGTCACCCACGACCTCGGCGTGGTGGCGGGCCGAACCGACGAGATCGCCGTCATGTACGCCGGGCGCGTCGTCGAACGGGCGCCGACCCGCGCGCTGTTCGCCCACCTGAAGATGCCGTACACCGAGGCGTTGCTCAAGAGCATCCCGAAGCTCGAGAACGCCAGCCACACCCGGCTCGAGATCATCGGCGGCCGGCCGCCCGATCTCATCAACCCGCCGATCGGGTGCAAGTTCGCGCCCCGGTGCCCCTACGTGCGCGACCGGTGCCGTTCCGAGGAGCCGCCGCTGGTGGAGGCCGAGACTCCCGGTCACGAGTACGCCTGCTGGTATCCGGTCGGCTCGCCCGAGTATCTCGAGACGGTCGCCATGCGGGCCGCCACCGTCGACGCCGGCAGCGTGGCGGCGGGAGGGGCGTGATGGCCGGTTCCGGCAAGGCTCATCTCCGCACCGGCGACGACCCGCTGCTGTCGGTCGAGGACCTCGTGGTCGAGTTCCCTGTCGGCCGGACCGGGCTGAAGGTGAACGCCGTGTCGGGCATCAGCTTCGACGTCCTGCCGGGTGAGACGCTCGGGCTGGTCGGTGAGTCGGGGTGCGGCAAGTCGACCACGGGCCGGGCCGTGATGCAGCTGCCGCGACCGACGGGTGGTCACGTCCGTTTCGACGGCCAGGACCTCACCACCCTGAAGCACGAGCAGATGCGCCAGCTGCGCACCAAGGTCCAGATGATCTTCCAGGACCCGATCTCGTCGCTCAACCCGCGCCGCAAGGTGAAGGACATCGTGATGGAGCCCCTCACGATCTGGGGCATCGGCACGAAGGAAGAGCGCGAGGCCAAGGTGCGCCAGGTGCTCGAGGACGTCGGGCTCGATCCCGAGGTCGCCGCCGACCGCCGGCCCCACCAATTCTCGGGCGGGCAGTGCCAGCGCATCTGCATCGCCCGCGCCCTCGTGCTCGATCCGAAGATGCTGATCTGCGACGAGCCGGTCTCGGCCCTCGACGTCAGCGTGCAGGCGCAGGTGCTGAACCTGCTCGAGGATCTGAAGAGCCGCTACGGCTTGACGATGATCTTCATCGCCCACGATCTGGCCGTCGTGAAGAACGTGAGCGATCGCGTCACGGTCATGTATCTCGGCAAGGTGTGCGAGGTCGCCGCCGCCGACGAGCTGTACCGCGATCCCGCCCACCCGTACACCGACGCTCTGTTGAAGTCGATCCCGGTGCCCGACCCCACCGTGCGGCCGGACACCGAAGGGCGCATCCAGGGAGAGCTGCCGTCACCCCTGTTCCCCCCCTCGGGGTGCCGGTTCCGCACCCGCTGCCCGTTGGCCCAGGAGCGCTGCGCCGTGGAGGAGCCGCTGCTTCGGGACCTGGGGGGCGGGCACTACGTCGCCTGCCACTTCCCGATCGGGCACGAGGAGGCACCGGCGGGCGCGGCGGTGACGAACGGGAATGGTGCCGTCGCGTGAGGTGACGCCGCGGTACGGGCGGCGCGGTCGAAGGGGGAGGCAGTGAGGGTGGTGCACCAAGCGGGATCGAGCGGACCATGATGGCCGACTCGACGCGGACGCGTACGCGGCTCGCTCGAGAGGAGCGGCGCGAGCAGATCGTGGATGCTGCCGCCGAGGTGTTCCGCGGGCGCGACCCGGCCGAGGTGACCTTCGAGGAGATCGCCGACGCCGCCGGGGTGTCTCGGGCGCTGGTGTACAACTACTTCGGCGACCGCGGCGGGCTGGTCGAGGCGGTCTACAAGCGCAACGTCAAGCTGCTGACGTTGCGAGCCGGCGAGGCCCTCGCGACGACGCGCGGGAAGGAGAACGCGCTGCGGGCGCTCGTCGAGGTCCACGTGGGCTTCGCCCAGGACGACCCCGCCGGCTATCGGTATGCCGCCGGCGAGCCGGCGTTCGCCCGCCTGCCCGAGCTGGAGGATCGCCGGGTGGCCACCATCGCCGCCAACTTCGGCGGCTCCATCGACGCCCACGTGGTGAGTCGAGGCTGGCTGTCGGCCATCCAGAACATGGTCATCTACTGGCTCGACCACCCCGACAGCGTGACGGCCGAGCGCCTCGTTGATCTCGTCACCGCGTTCCTGCGGGGCGCCATCGCCGCTGTCGACCCGCTCGGGCTCAGCCTCACCCCCCGCTGGCGCGTCCCCTCCTGACGGTATCGATCTTCGCCTGTGGCGCCCGTTGGTGCAGATTCCGCCCCAGACAGCGACACAAGCGAGTAATCAGACGGTCTGATCGGGTTCGGCGGCGACGAAACGGGCCTCGACGGTGCGCTCATCGGCGCCGCGGACGACGATGAGGGTGAGCGTGTCGGCGTCGGCGTGGGCCTCGAGCACCTCGAACAGATCGTCGGCGGACTGCAGCGGCCGGCCCGCCGCCGTGACGAGCAGGTCGCCGGGCTCGATGCCGGCCGCCGCCGCCGGCGAGCCGTCCTCCACGCCCCGTACGAGCAGGCCGTCGCGCTCGGCCAGCCCGACGCTGGCCCGCAGCCGCCGGGCGACGTGGGACGGCGCGAGTGCCACGCCCAGGCGGCGCCGCGACGGGGTCTCGCCGGCGGCCAACTTGGCGACCCGGCTCCGGAGCGCCTCGTCAGCCGGCTGGGCCAGGGCGAACCGGTCGCCCAGGCGCAACGTGTTGACGCCGACGATCCGGCCCTCGGCGTCGGCCAACGCCCCGCCGGTGGAGCCCCGGGCGAGGGGCGCAGTGTGCTCCACGCTGCCGGACAGCCGGCGGCCGCGCGGCCCCCGGAACGTACGGTCCGTGCCGCTCACCAGGCCGAAGGTGACCCGCAAGCCCTGGCCGCGAGCGGCACCGAAGACGACCTGACCGTCGCTCGGCGCCGACGGCGCCCATTCGGCCGGCGGGGCGCCGGCGGTGTCGACGGCCAGCACCGCCAGGTCGCCATCGACGTCGGCGCCGAGCAGGCTGCCCTGGGCGGTGCGGCCGTCGGCGAAGGTGACCTGCGTGGTGCGGTCGCGAAGGTTGTGGGCGCAGGTGAGCACCTGGCCCTCGGCAATGACGACGCCGCTGCCCCGGCCATCCCGCCCGATGCTGACGGTGGCGGGGCCGAGGCGGGTGGCGACGGTGCGGGCGGCGTTCTGGAGCTCGTCGAGTGCGGGCATGGGTTCCTCCGGACATTCCGTCGACGTGTGACTTGTGATTTGCAAGTGACTATACGACGGTCCCACCCGATCCGCCCGCGACCCGGCACAATTCCTGCCCATGACACCCGCGCCCCTCGATCGTGCCCTCGCCCGCGTGGGTGACCGCTGGACCTTGCTCCTGGTCGAGGCGCTGCTCGACGGGCCGAAGCGCTACGGCGAGCTCGCCGACGCCGTGACAGGTATCGCGCCGAACATCCTGGCCGGACGGCTGCGCCGCCTCGAGCAGGACGGCCTGCTCGTCGCCACGCCGTATTCCGAGCGCCCGCTACGACATCAGTACGAGCTCACCGCCGACGGCCGGGCCCTCGCCGCCGCCCTCGCCGTCCTGGCCGGCTGGGCCGCCCGGGTCGAGGGCCTCCCCGCCTTCCGCTACCACGCCACGTGCGGCACCGCCCTCGAGACCCGGCCGTGGTGCCCCACCTGCGGCCGCACCGTCGACCCGGCCGAAGCCGACGAACTCGACCGGCTCTGACCCTCTGCCGTTCTGGTGCGCGATAGGCGTCGTATGGGCCGCTAGCTCGGTTGAGTTCACCCAGAGGGTCAGCGGTTGCGGTAGGACGGGGGGCGCTTCTCGAGGAAGGCGCGCATGGCTTCCTGGTGGTCGGCGGTGGCCGTCGCCATGATCTGCTGGCGGTTCTCGAGGTCGATGGCGGCCTGCTGGCCGGGAATCTCGAGGGCCGACCACATGCCCTCCTTGGTGAGGGCGACGCCGAAGGGCGTGTTGCGCATGATCTCGTCGGCTTTGGCGTAGGCGGCGTCGAGCAGCCCGTCGTCGGGCACGACCTCGGTGACGAGCCCGATGCGGGCCGCCTCCTCGGCGTCGAAGAGGCGACCGGTGAGCATCAGCTCGTGGGCCCGTGCCGCGCCCACGAGCCGAGGCAGGAGCCACGACGTGCCGATGTCGCACGCCGACAGGCCGATGCGGATGAAGGCGGCGTTGAACCGGGCCGACGCCGCCGCGATGCGGATGTCGGACCCCAGCACGAGCGCGAACCCGCCCCCGCTGGCGGGGCCGTTGACGGCGGCGATCACCGGCTGGGGCAGCGAGCGCAGGTGCGGGATCAGCCGGGCGATGTGGCGCTGGGTGGCGAACATGGCTTGGGTCGGGCCGAGGTCTTCGGCGTGGGGCGCCGTCCCGTAGCCGGTGAGGTCGAGCCCGGCGCAGAAGCCGCGCCCGGCCCCGGTGAGCACCACCACCCGGCAGTCGCCGTCGACGGCCACGATGTCGAGAGCGTCGTGCAGGCCCTGCACGAGGCCCGTGGTCATGGCGTTCAACCGCGCCGGCCGGTTCAGGGTGATGCGGGTGATGCCCGGGTGCGGGCTGTCGAGCTCGACGTCGGCCATGCGGCATCCTTGCGCGCTCGCGGGGAGGGCCACCAACTACGGTCCGGGCGTGCGGTTGGGGATCAGCGTGCCGGTCGACCTCGGCCGCACCGTCGGCATCCACACCCACGGCCCCGGCGACCCCACCACGATCGTCACCTCCACCGAGGCGTGGTTGGCTCGGCGCACTCCCGACGGCCCGGCCACCCTCCACCTCACCCTCACCGAGGCCGAGGCGTGGGGGCCCGGGCGCGACTGGATGCTCGCCGGCGCCGGCGATCTCCTCGGCCTCGACGACCGCGACGGCGTCGTGCCCGTACACCCCGCCGTGGCCGAGGCCCAACGACGACTCCCCGGCGTGCGCATGAGCCGCTCGCGGCTGGTGATGCCGGCACTGGTGGCGGCGATCCTCGCCCATCGCGTCACGTCGATCGAGGCCCGCCGGGCGTGGGTGGGAATCTGTTACAGCCTGAGCGAACCGGCGCCCGGGCCCGTGCGGCTCGTGCTGCCGCCCGACCCCGCTCGGCTGGCCGAGACCCCGTACTGGTGGTTCCACCGCTTCGGCGTGGACCGCCGCCGGGCCGCCATCATCCGGCGCGCCGCCGGCCGGGCCGAACGGATCGAGGAGTGCGTGTCCCTTCCTATCGGCGACGCCCACCGCCGCCTTGGCGCCCTGCCCGGGATCGGCCCGTGGACCGTGGGCACGGTGGCGGGGCCGGCTCTCGGCGACCCCGACGCCGTCGTCGTCGGCGACTACCACTTCCCCCACCTCGTGACGTGGGCGCTGGCCGGCGAACCCGTCGGCACCGACGACCGGATGCTCGAGTTGCTGGCGCCGTATCGAGGGCAGCGGGGCCGGGTGCAGCGCCTGCTGGCCCTCACCCACGCCGGTCCGCCTCGCCGCGCCCCGCGCCAGCGCATCCAACCGGTGGCGGCCTGGTGAGCGACGAAACCGCTGGTGGTAGCGTCGCCCGCCGTGCACCGCGCCGGTTCGAACCCCCGCGGCGACGGGTGACGCTCCTCGACGAGACCGACGGCCAGGTCGCCACCGAGCCGGCGGCGCCGGCCGTCACCCGACGGCGCCTGGCGCCCTGGCCCTTCGCGCTCGCCCAGGGCGCCGTCGCCGACCTCATCTCCCGGGCCATGGTGCTGGCCGCCGCCGGCGCCGTGGCCGCGGCCCAGCAGCCCCGGCCGACGAACGCCAAGGGCCCGATCCTCGACGTCCTCACCTCCTGGGACGGCCTGTGGTACTTCGAGGTCGTCCGCCACGGCTACCCGGCGTCGGTGCCGGCCAACATCACCTACTTCGACCCCGAGGCGCGCGCCGCCTTCTTCCCTGCCTACCCCTTGCTCGTGCGCGCCGCCGATCGCGTGGTTCCGGGCGGCGACGTGATGGCCGGACTGGCCGTCAACCTCGTCCTCGGTGCCCTGGCCGTCCTCCTGGTCGGCCTGATCGCCCGCCGGCTGTACGGCGACGCCGTGGCGGGCCGAGCGATGGTGCTGATGGCGCTGTTCCCGGGCAGCTTCGTCCTGTCGTTCAGCTACAGCGAAGCGCTGATGCTCGTGCTGGTGGCGGCAGCCCTGTTGCTGCTGCTCGAGCACCGGTGGATCGCCGCCGGCCTGGCGTCGGCCCTCGCCACTGCCAGCCGGCCGAACGCCATCGCCATCGTGGCCGCCTGCGCCGTGGCGGCCTGGTTGGCGTGGCGGCGCGATCGGGACTGGCGGGCCTGGGTGGCGCCACTCCTCGCACCGGCCGGGTTCATCGCCTTCCAGCTCTACCTGTGGGCCCACACCGGCGAACGAAGCGTCTGGTTCCGCGTCCAGCAGGACGCGTGGAACGAAGGCGCCAGCTTCGGGTGGACGGCCGTGCGGCGCACGGCGCTGGTGTTCGCCAGTCCGTTCGACTCGGCCACGAACATCATCACGATGCTCTGCGTCATCGCCACGTTGATCGGCATCTACGTCTTGTTCAAGGCCCGGCTGCCGGCACCGATCGTGGCGTACACCCTCGTCGTGATCGCTCTCATGTTGCTGCCCGCCACGGTCACGGCCCGGCCCCGCTTCCTCTACACCGCCTTCCCGGTGCTGATCGCCGGCGCCGCCATCTGGCCGCCCGACGAAGAGAAATGGTGGGGTCTCGGGCTGTCCCTCTTCGGTGCCGGCCTCGTCGCCGTCACCGCCCTGTACGGGTTGTACGCCGCCATCCCGTGAAGGCGTCTGCGGGGCGGGCTCGCTGGGCCGTCACCGTCAGCGGGTTCGCCGTCGTGGCCTACGTGCCGCCGCTGGCGACGGCGCCCGGTGTCGTGGCCGCCGACACCAAGCAGTACCTCTACCTCGATCCGGGCCGGTTCCTCCGCGGCGCCTCGACGTTGTGGGACCCGAGCATGTTCGGCGGCTGGGTCACCCACCAGACGATCGGCTACCTGTGGCCACTGGGGCCGTGGTACTGGGTGATGGACCGGATCGGCGTGCCGGTGTGGGTGGCCCAGCGGCTGTGGATCGGAACGCTCGTGTTCGCCGCCGCCACCGGGATGCTGGTGCTGGCCCGATTGCTGCATCTGTCGTGGCCCGGTGCCGTCACCGCCGCCGCCCTCTACGGGCTGTCGCCGTACCTGCTCGACTACGTGAACCGCACCTCTGTCCTGCTGGCGCCGTGGGCCGGGCTGGGCTGGCTGATGGTCGCCACCATCCTGGCCGCCCGGCGGGGCGGCTGGCGCTGGCCCGCCGTCTTCGCCCTCGTCGTGGCGACCGTGGGGGGCATCAACGCCACCGCCCTGGTGCTGTGCGGGCTGGCCCCCGTGCTGTGGCTGATCCACGCGGCGTGGATCTCCCACGAGATCCCGGTCCGCCGGGCCCTGGCGACGGCGGGACGCATCGGGGTGCTGACGGTCCTGGCGTCGGCGTGGTGGATCGTAGCCCTGGCCGTGCAGGCGCGGTACGGCGCCGACGTGCTCGCCTACAGCGAGACGGTGAGCGCCGTGTCGTCCACATCACTGGCGTCGGAGATCACCCGAGCCCTCGGCTACTGGCTCTTCTACGGAGGCGATGTCGCGGGCCGCTGGAACGGCGCGTCGACGGCATATCTCGAGAACCCCGGTCTCATCGGCCTCGGTTTCGTCCTGGCCGCCCTGGCCGTCCTCGCCATCGTGCTGGTGCGCTGGCGCCAACGCGTGTGGTTGGCCGCCCTCGTGCTCATCGGGCTCGTGATCAGCGTGGGCGCCCACCCCTTCGCCGACCCCTCACCGCTCGGCCGCCTGCTGCGGAACAGCTCGCACAGCACCGTCGTGCTCGCCCTCCGATCGTCCACGCGAGCGCTCCCGCTCGTGCTCCTCGCCTTCGCCATTGGTGTGGCTGCGGCCCTCACCGCCGTCGCCGTGCGCCACCCCCGCCCCGCCCTCTACGCGTCGATGGCCGTCGTCGTGCTCGCCGCCGTCAACCTGCCGACCCTGTGGAACGGCACCTATGTGGACGCCCTCCTGCGCCGGCCGTCCACCATTCCCGCCTACTGGGCGCAGGTGGCCGACGCCCTGACGGCGAGCGACGACGGCAGCCGCGCCGTCGAGCTGCCCGGCGCCGAGTTCGCCGCCTACCGGTGGGGCACCACCAACGACGCCATCCTGCCTGGGCTCACCACGCGGCCGACGCTCACCCGCGACCTCCTCCCCCTGGGCAGTGCCGGCGCCATGGACCTTCTCAACGCCCTCGACGACCGGTTCCAAGCCGGCATCGTCGAACCGGCTTCGATCGCCCCGGTGGCCCGCCTGCTGGGGGCGGGCGCCATCGTCTACCGGGGCGACACCGCCTTCGAGCGTTACCGCACCGCCCGTCCCGAGCCGACGTGGTCGACCTACGACACCGGTGCACCTGGCCTCGGACCACCGGCGGCGTACGGCGCACCGACCTTCAACGAACCGGCCGTCGCCATGCTCGATGAGACGGCGCTCGGCGACCCGCGCATCGGCCAGCCTGTGCCGCCGGCGGCCGTCGTGCCCGTCACCGACGTCCAGCCCGTCATTCGGGCCCACGACGCCAGCGACGTCACCGTGGTCGACGGAAGCGGCGACGGACTGGTCGACGCGGCGGGCGCCGGCCTCCTCGACGAGCCGGGCACGGTGCTGCAGTCGGCCGCGTACACCGACCCGGGCGCGCTGCGGGCGGCGATACCGGACGGCGCCCCGTTGATCGTCACGGACAGCAATCGCAAGCGGGCCGTGCAGTGGCGGGGCTCGCAGGACACCACCGGTTTCACCGAAGCGCCCGAGGGCGACGCCCTGCTCGAAGAGGACGACGCCGACCATCGTCTTCCCGTGTTCCCGGGAACCGGAACCGACGCCCAGACCGTGGCCCTCCAGGAGGACGGAGCTACCGCCGTCGCCAGCGCCTACGGCGAGCCCGCCGCCTACCGGCCCGAGGACCGGGCCGACCGGGCCGTCGACGGCAACCCCTCCACGGCGTGGAGGGTCGGCGACCGGGCCGAGGTGATCGGTGAACGGTTGCGCATCGACCTGCCGGCGGCCACCGATCACCTCGCCGTCGTCCAGCCCCACGACCGCCAGTACAACCG
>JBKOXV010000240.1:0-6324 GCA_046725105.1 bacterium
GTCGGGCGATGCGCCGCAGATGGGTCTGATCGGCGATGCGCTGCAGCTGCTGGCGGCGGTCGGCGATGAGTTGACGCTGGTAGTCGATGCCCTGGTACTGGTACATGGCGAGTCCTTCCGGTGGTTGGTTTGGTGGTTCAGGGATGGAGAGGCGCGAGCGCCTGGTGCGCGCCGCGCCGAAGGGCGCGGCGGGAGGCGGGCCGAGGCAGCGGTGGCGGCTAGCGAGCCGTCGACACAGGGAAGACGTGGAGGGCCCGGGCGCAGCCGCTTTCGACGCGGTCGGCATTCATGTTCATCGGGCCTCCTTTCTCTGTCGTCTCCTATGTACTGGATGCTTTCGTAGCTCGCCGGATACCTGTCGCGCCAACGATTTTCGGGATCGCCTACGGTGCGGGCCATGTCCGATCGCGATCCCACCGATCCCCTCCAGTTGCCGGAGGACGAGCAGGTGGTCTACGAGCTCGGTGAGTGGTCGCTGGACCTACAGGCGGAGGCGGCTGAGCTCTTGGCCGAGTCGCAGATCCCGCACGCGTGGGTGGGCACTGATCTCGTCGTGCACGTCGACTGGGAGCACACGGTCGACGAGCTGCTCGACGACCTCGAGCGTGACGCCACCGGCCAGGTCGACACGGCCGACGACGAGCTCGTCTACGAGCTCGACGAGTGGTCGGCCGAGGATCGCCAGGCGCTCACGGCCAAGCTCGCCGACGCCGAGATCCCGCACCAGTGGGAGGGCGAGGTGACGCTGGTCGTGGCGCCACAGTACGAGAGCCTCGTCGAGGCCGCCCTCGACGAGTTGGAGTTCCCGCACGCCCTCGAAGTGGAAGCCATCGAGCCCGTCGACGACATCGCCGAGCAGACATCCTTCGAGGTCCTGTCGTCGCTGTTCCTGGCGGCCGACCGGCTGAAGGGCAACCCGCTCGACGCCGAGGGCATCACCGATCTCACCGACGCCCTCGAGCAGGCCGATCCCGACGCCCCACCCTTCGGCATCGTCCCCGGCCTGTGGCGCGACGCCGTCGACCGCGCCAACCGTATCGCCGACGCTCTCGCCGACGACGACGACCGCAGCGACGACGTCGCCGCCGAATCGGCCGGCCTCCAAGCCTTGCTCCGCCCCTACGTCTGACCGGCTATTCCGAACCGAGCCGCGTTCAAGGCCTATGTGACACTCTTCGCGCACCAGTTCGAAGCTGCGGTCGGTAGCGTCCCCGCTCGTGCTGTTGGCCGAGCTCGAGGTGTGGCATTCGCGCCCGGTCACCCCGACGCGGCGGGTGTCGCTGGGCCACCTCGTGCTTCCGGTCGATCCGCCGCCGGGTTTCGGCGGGATCCTGCTGGGTGCCGTCGTCGCCGCTCACCTCGGGGCCGTCGACCTCGACCTGCTGCCCGACCTCCACCGCCTGGTGAACGAAGTGGAGCGGGGCCAGCGGGTGGTGCAGCCCCGCCTGCGCCACCGCTTCCAGGTCGATCGCCACGGTCTGGCCCGCTCCACCCACCGGCTGGTCGGGCGAGGCGAGGACATCGCCTTCGAGCTCGAGAACAACGGCACGCCGCTCCAACAGGTACTGGGCGCGGTGTACGCCGCCGAGCGGCTCGGGCCGATGTCGCGCCATGCCGTCGCCGCTGTGCTCCACAAAGCCATGCGGTGGCGCGGTCCGATCGGCCCGTCGTTGATCAGCTACCTGGCCGGCGTCAGCGGGGCGCGGGCCGAGTCGCTGATGGCCTTCGCCGATCCGGTGGCGTGGGCGCTCGACGTGCTCGGTTTCGAGCCGGGCACGATCAAGCCGACGCGCAAGCAGGTGCTGGTGCGGTTCCGCAGCAACTTGATGAACGTCCATCCCGACCACGGCGGCGACGAGGCGACGGCCAGCAAGCTGATCGGCGACCTGTCCGAAGCCCGTCGCATTCTCCTCGGGTGACGGCGTGACCAAGCCCGGCGCCCTCCTGCTCGCTCCGGGGGCCGGCTCGAACCGCGAGCACTCGTCGCTGCGGGCCATCGAGCAGGCCGTGGCGCCGCTGCCGGTCGTCCGCATGGACTTCCCGTATCGGAAGGCGGGCCGGCGCGCCCCCGATCGGCCGTCCGTACTGCTGGCCGCCGTCGAGGAGAATGCGGCGGCGCTGGTGAAGGAGGCGCACATCCGGCCGAACCGCCTCGCCCTCGGCGGCCGATCGATGGGTGGCCGCATCTGCTCGATGGCCGTGGCCGACGGGCTACCGGCCGCCGCCCTGGTCCTGATCTCCTATCCGCTCCACCCGCCCGGCAAGCCCGAGACCCTGCGCGTCGAGCACCTGGCCCGGCTCGACGTCCCGTGCTTGTTCATCTCCGGCACGCGCGACGCCTTCGGCACGCCCGACGAGCTGATGGCGTGGACGGCCACCATCCCCGGGCCCGTCACGCACGAGTGGATCGAGGGCGGCGGGCACGAGTTGAAGGGCGCCGACTCCCGGTTGGCCTCAACCGTGGCTGGCTGGCTCCGCCGGTTGCGTTGAGGGCAGCAGCCCGTCGGCGCGGTCCTCGGGATTGAGCTCCTCCAGCTCGTGGTGGGCCGTCTCGGGGTAGAACGCCACCACCAGCGCCGCCACCACGAGCGGGCCGGTACCCAGGACCGCCATCACGGCGCCGTACCCGAAGACGCGGTCGACGGCCCAGCCCGCCGCCACCAGACCGATGCTCGAGCCGACGAGCGACAGCATCGAGATGAGCCCGGCGGCCCGACCCCGATTGCCCGTGGGGAACAGTTCGGCGCCGTACACGCCGAGGGCGGGGATGCCGGCGCCGCCGATCACAGCGGCAATCGTCGAGGACAGCCACATCGGCCAGCCGCCCACGGAGAACTGCACGACGGTGAACACCGTTCCGACGAAGAGGGCGACGGCGCCGACGACGCGGCGGCCGCGGACGTCGGCCAGCTTGCCCCCGGCCACGATGCCGATGGCGCCCGGCGTGTTGGTGACGCCGTTGAACAAGGCGATCTTCGCCGCCGAGTAGTGGCGCACGTCCTGCAGGTAGCGGTTGTTGAAGAACGAGGCCGGCGCGACGAGCAGGTTGGTCAGGAGGCCCGACGCCGCCAGGAGGGCGAAGCGACGCCGCTGCAGGACCGGTGCCGTCACGTGCGGCGCCTCGAAGCGGCGGCTTTCCGGTAGCCGCCGGCGCAGGTCCCAGGCGATCACGAGGAAGGCGAGCGGCACGACGTAGACCAACCGCCAACCGCGCTCGCCTAGGTCGGCGAGCGGCAGGGCCACGAGGCAGGCGCCGGCGCCCAGGCCACCTGCCAAGGCAACCACGCTGATGGCGTAGGCGCGGGAGCTCCGAGGCATCTCCTCGGCGGCGACGATGCCCACGAGCAGCAGCAGGGCGATGCCGACGGGGCGTCCGAGCGTCTGCGTGACGGTGAGCCACGCCAGCGAAGGCGCCAGCGCGCCCAGGCCGCACACGATCGGCGCCAGCACGGCCGACACGAGCAGCATCTTCCGACGACCCTTGCGGTCGGCGAGGAACACGAGGGCGATGGCGAAGACGATGCCGCACCGGACGATGGCGCCCGCCACACCCTGGGCCGTGTCGGACGAGCCGAACTCGTCGGCGGCGAAGGTGACGGTCTGCGTGAAGAGGGTGTTCACGTAGCCGTAGATGATCGACGCCGCCGCCAACAGTCCGAGCACGGTCGAGGCCCGGGCGTCGAGCTGGTCGGGTGGTGCCCACCACACGCGCAGTCCGACCGTGCGTGCCTCGGGCCGGCGCCGCAGGGTGCTGCGAACCGGCACGGCGAAGAGCCACGCGAACCACGGGATGGCCAGGTGGTATCTCGTCGTCTCGACGAGATGGTCGCTGCCGTCGACGAGCTCGCGCCGGTAGTCACGGAACGGCCCGACCACACAGGAGAACGAGCCGTCGTCTTCGCGCCGCTCTTGCAGCAGATCGTCACGAGGCGTGAGGGCGGCGAGACGGACCGGATCGGCGTCGCCCGGCCCGACCGACCAGGTGGTCCGGATCGTCGCCATCGGGCGGCCATACTGGCAGCCCGTGGATCGCATCGTCGTGCGGCCGGGCGACCCGCTCTCCGGAACCATCAGGGTCGGCGGCGCCAAGAACTCCGTGTTGAAGCTGATGGCGGCGGCCATCCTCACGGAGGGCGCCTTCGAGCTCACCAACGTGCCCGACATCGCCGACGTGCGCATCATGCGCGACCTCCTCGAGGCGATGGGGCTGCGGATCGAGATCCACCACGCCGGTCGCGGCCCGGCCGACGTACTGGAACCGGCGTCGCTGCGCATCGAGCGACCCGAGAAGATCGCCGTCGAAGCGCCGCGTGAGCTGGTGGCGAAAATCCGAGCGTCCGTCGTCGTGCTCGGCCCGCTACTCGCCCGCTGCGGCGAGGCCTGGGTCGCCATGCCGGGCGGCGACGACTTCGGCGACCGTCCCATCGACATGCACCTGAAGGGGCTCGAGGCACTGGGAGCGTCGTTCGAGGTGCACGACGGCTACCTGCACGGTCGGGCCGATCGGCTGCGCGGCACGGCCATCACGCTCCAGTTTCCGAGCGTCGGCGCCACGGAGAACATCGTGATGGCGGCGGTGCACGCCGACGGCACCACGGTGCTCGACAACGCCGCCCGCGAGCCGGAGATCGGCGATCTGTGCGCCTTCCTGAACGCCATGGGCGCCGACATCGAAGGGGCCGGCTCACCGACCATCGTGGTGCACGGTGTCGAGCCGGGATCACTGAGGCCGGCCGACCACCGCGTCGTGCCCGACCGGGTCGAGGCGGCTACCTACCTCGCCGCCGTCGGCGTGGCCGGCGGCGAGCTCAGACTCGTCGACGCTCGAGCGGAGCACATGGGGATGCTGATGGCCAAGCTCACCGACATGGGCATGACCATCTCCGACACGGGCGAAGGTCTCGCCGCCAAGGGCCCCGACGGGCTGCGCTCGGTCGACATCGCCACCCTCCCGTACCCCGGCGTGGCCACCGACTACATCCCGATCGTCACTGCCATGCTCTGCGTCGCCGACGGTGTCGGCATCGTCACCGAGAACCTCTTCTCGGGCCGGTTCCGCTACGTCGACGAGCTGGCTCGACTCGGCGCCCAGATCCGGATGGAGAGCCATCACGCCGTGGTGCGCGGTGTGCCGCGGCTCGAGGGGGCACCGGTGCGCGCCCATGACATCCGCGCCGGCGCCTCGTTGGTGGTGGCCGGCCTCGCGGCCGCCGGTGCCACGGAGATCTCGGGCGCCAACCACATCGACCGCGGCTACGAGGACATCGTGGGCAAGCTTCGGGCCGTGGGCGCCGACATCGAGCGCGCCGACTAACACCTATCGTCGGCGCCATGACCACGCCGTTCCAGATCGTCGTCGATTGCGTCGATCCCCACGCCTTGGTGCGCTTCTGGGAGGCCGCCGCCGGCTATCAGCGCGAGAGCCACGACGCGCAGATCCGTCAGCTGCTCGATGCCGGCGTCGCCACCGACGACGACGTCACCACCCTTGACGGCGAGCTGGTCTGGCGCACGGCGGCGGCCGCCCGTGACCCCGATGGCCGCCTCCCCCGGCTGCTGTTCCAGAGCGTGCCCGAGCCGAAGACGACGAAGAACCGCGTCCACATCGACTTGTTCGTGGGCGAGGAGAACGTCGCCGCCGAAGTGGAGCGCCTCACCGCGTTGGGCGCCACGAGGCTGTGGGACGGCCAGCAGGGCCCGCACTCCTGGGTCACAATGGCCGATCCGGAGGGCAACGAGTTCTGCGTGGCGTAGCCCATCCAGAGCGTTGGTGTCGGGCTCAGTCCTCCGGCTCGGATGGCTCGGGCGGCGGCCCGGCGCGTTCGGCGCGCCGTTTGGCCAGCCGCAACAGCAGGACGATCACGAGGATCGGCCCGAGCACCATGAGCATCTCGTCCCAGCCGCCCTGGTGAGCGAAAACCACCGCGCTCCTAGGCGACGTGGAGGACCAGGTACACCTTGTCGGTGACGTGGCTCTCCACCTCGAAGTCGCCGGCCATGTCCGCCGTGAACTCGAACTGGGCCTCCACGCCGGCCGCCACCTTCTGCTCGAGGTCGTAACCGTGCACGTGGTACTCCTCGTCGCTGTCGGAGGTGAGCCGGAGAATGACGTTCTCGCCGAGCGTCACCTTCTCGACACGGGAGCCCACGGTGGCGGCGTCGTCCACACCGACGTGCACGATGATCTCGTCGGAGGCGCCGGCGATGGCGGACGCCACGGGCGCGGAGGTGTCGCCGGTCCTGGCCGGACTCGGAGCCGTGCCCGACGCCGCCGGCGAACTGGCGGGCAGAGTGGTGGTGCCGGCGGTGGCCGTGGTCGTCGAC
>JBKOXV010000213.1:0-4811 GCA_046725105.1 bacterium
TCATGGACGAGCGCGGACGGGTCGACATCGCCCGGGATCAGGCGATCTGGCTCGTGATCGGGCTCGCGGTCTTCGTCGCGACGCTCTGGTTCATCCGCGACATCCGTCAACTCGACGCGTACACGTACACGATCGGGCTCGCCGGCATCGTCTTGCTGCTGTTGCCGATCGTCCCCGGCATCGGCTACGAGATCAACGGCGCGCGCCTCTGGGTGAACCTCAGCTTCGTCCAGTTTCAGCCGGCGGAGATCGGCCGGATCCGGATCGTGATCTTCCTCGCGTCGTACCTGTCGCAGCGACAGGAGCTGCTGGCCGCGGGGATCGGGCGCTTCGGCCTGCCGCGCGTGAAGGACCTGGGGCCACTGCTGCTCGCGTGGGGCGCTTCGCTTGCGGTGCTGTTGCTGGAACGTGACGTCGGCGCCTCGCTCCTGCTCTTCGGCGTCTTCGTCGTGATGATGTGGGTCGCGACCGGGCGCGCCGCCTACCTTCTGCTCGGGATCGTCCTGTTCGCCATCGCGGCGTACATCGGCTGGCTCGCGCTCCCGCACATCCAGGAGCGCGTCGTGGTCTGGTTCCACGCGCTCGACCCGAAGAACGTGAACGGCATCGGCTACCAGCTGGCCCAGGGTTGGTTCGCGTTCGCGTCCGGGGGGATGGTCGGCACCGGCCTCGGCCAGGGATCGCCGACCCTGATCCCATACGTCGGGAGCGACTTCATCCTCGCGGCGTTCGGCGAGGAGCTCGGGATGGTCGGCGTCGCCGCGATCCTCCTCTGCTACCTGGTGCTGATCGGGCGTGGGCTCCGGGTCGGCATCGAACGGCAGGACGCCTTCGGGAAGCTCCTCGCCGTCGGGCTCACGACCGTGGTCGGACTCCAGGTGTTCACGATCGCGGCCGGCGTGCTTCGGTTGATCCCGCTCACCGGCGTGCCGCTCCCCCTCGTTTCGTACGGGGGAACGAGCCGCGTGGCGAGCTTCGTGATCTTGGCACTCCTGATCCGGGCGTCGGCCGGAGCTCGATATCCGGTTCGGAAGGGCGGCTGAACCATGGATCGTCAGATCCGGCGTCTGGGGTTCGCGTTCGTCGGGCTGTTCGCCCTCCTGTTCGCGCAGGTCGCCTACGTCCAGGTCTTCGCCTCGGGTCGGATCGCCGCCGATCCGGCGAACGCGGCCCGGCAGATCCGCGCCGAGTACTCGGTGGAGCGCGGCCAGATCCTCGCCGCCGACGAACGGACCGTCCTGGCCAAGAGCGTCGCGAACAAGGACCAGGGCTCGATCTACAAGTTCCTCCGCGTCTACCCGGAGGGGTCGCTCTACGGACAGCTCACCGGCTACTACTCGCGGATCTACGGGTTCAGCGGGCTCGAGTCCGCGATGAACCGGTACCTGTCGGGGACGGCGCCGGAGTTCACGGCGCAGAACCTCACCGACATCATCCTGGGGCGGCCCAAGGTCGGCGGAACGGTCGTCACGACGATCCAGCCCGCGCTCCAGAAGGCGGCGCGCACGGCGCTCGGCTCGCACCTCGGCGCCGTCGTCGCGCTCGACCCGACGAACGGCGACGTCCTCGCGATGTGGTCGAACCCGGGCTACGACCCCAACGACCTGTCGTCAGGGACCAGCGACCAGATGACCGCCGCATGGAACCGCCTCATCGCGGATCCGAACAAGCCCCTGGTCTCGAAGGCGTTCCAGGAGCTCTACCTGCCGGGGTCCACCTTCAAGCTCGTCACCGCGTCCGCCGCGCTCGAGAACGGCTGGGGACCGGAGAAGCAATGGCCCAACCCGCACGTGCTCGACCTCCCGCAGTCCTCGAGCACGCTCGAGAACTTCGGCAACGAGCTCTGCAACGGCGGCAGCAAGACCGTCACGATGCTCGAAGCGTTCACCGAGTCGTGCAACGTTACGTTCGGGAAGATCGGCCTCGAGCTCGGCGCCGACAAGTTGTCCGCGCAGGCGTTCCGCTACGGATGGTGTCCGATCCTGCCGCCCGACCAGCTCACATGCACGCAGCCCACCGTCCCGTTCACCCTGCCGTGGGAGAGCGGACGCTTCCCCGAGCCGGCGTACTTCCAGGAAAACCTGCCCAAGGTCGCGCTGTCGGCGGTCGGCCTCGACAACGACAAGCAGAACCCGCTGCAGCTCGCGCTCGAGACGGCCACGATCGCGAACGGCGGCACGATGATGGAGCCCCGGCTCGTGACGGAGGTCCGCGACAGCGCCGGCCGGACGATCAAGACGTTCGACGAGACGCCGTACGGTCAGCCGATCTCGCCGGACACCGCCAACCAGATGCGGCAGATGATGATCTCGGTCGTGCAGAGCGGCACCGGGACGGAGGCGCAGATCCCCGGATGGGTGGTCGCGGGGAAGACCGGAACATCGACCAACTGCGGGACGGAGCCCAACTGCACCACGCCGCCCAACGCCTGGTTCACGGCGTTCGCAGGACCCAGCGAGAGCGCCCCGCCCCGCATCGCCGTAGCGGTTATCGTCATCGACGGCGGCGACCTGGGCAGCGAGGCGACCGGTGGGCGCGTGGCCGCGCCGATCGCGAAGCAGGTCATCGAGACGTACCGATCGATCCATCCTGGGGGATAGGTGACGTGAGCGATTCCGTGGTCGGTGAGCGGTACCGGGTGGAGGCCCGGATCGGCCAGGGAGGCATGGCCGAGGTCTACCGCGGGTTCGATCCGGTCCTCAGCCGCACGGTCGCGATCAAGGTCCTCCTCCCCCAGTTCGCACGGGATGCCGGGTTCGTCGCCCGGTTCCGACG
Source organism: bacterium (assembly GCA_046725105.1). Taxonomy (GTDB): domain Bacteria; phylum Actinomycetota; class Acidimicrobiia; order Acidimicrobiales; family Ilumatobacteraceae; genus DASXAI01. Next base: position 2,776 of record JBKOXV010000213.1, read on the forward strand.
CGAGGCGCAGGCCGCCGCACGCCTGAACCAGCCGAACATCGTCGGTGTCTACGACACCGGGTCGGACGGCGACCGTCAGTACATCGTGATGGAGTTCGTCGAAGGACGGACGCTCGCGGAGTTCCTCGCCGGTGGCCGCCGGCTCACGCCGATGCAGGCGGTCGACATGACGCAGAAGATCGCCGCGGCGCTGGGTTCGGCGCACGCGCAGGGGATCGTGCACCGCGACATCAAACCGGGCAACGTGATGGTCACGCGCGACGGCCTCGTGAAGGTGATGGACTTCGGCATCGCGCGGATGCAGACCGACATCACCGCGCCGCAGACGTCGTCGGTGATCGGGACGCCGACGTACCTGTCGCCCGAACAGGCGCAGGGACAGGCGGTGGACGCTCGCTCGGACCTCTACTCGCTCGGCTGTGTGCTGTACGAGCTGCTCGCCGGCCGGCCGCCGTTCACCGGCGACACGCCCGTCGCGATCGCCTACAAGCAGGTGAACGAGACGCCCGTGCCTCCGTCGGCGCACAACCCGGACGTTCCGCCACGCCTCGACGCGGTCGTGATGAAGTGCCTGGCCAAGAACCCGGCCAACCGATACCAGACCGCGGAGGAGTTCTCGGCCGACCTGGAACGGGTCAAGCAGGGTCAGGACGTCGAGGCGACGCCGCTGATGGCCGCGGGGATCGGCGGCGACGCCACCCAGGTGATCGCGCGCCCCGCGCCGACGCAGGTCATGCCTCCACCCGGCGAGGATGGCTCCTCGCGGAAGGTGTGGCTCGGGGTCCTGATCGGCCTGCTGATCTTCGCTCTGCTCGCCGCGGGCGGCTACCTGATCGGGCAAGCGCTCAGCAACGACGACACGCCCACCGTGATCACGTTGCCCGACGTCACAGGGAAGACGTTCGATGCAGCGAAGTCGCAGCTCGAAGGCCTCGGACTCATCGTGGCGGAACCGATCAAGAAGCCCAGCGCGAAGCCACCCCAGACGGTCCTCACGCAGGACCCGCTCGCGCGCACGCAGGTGCAAGCCGGATCCACGGTCACGTTGACGATCGCCGTGCCGGTCCCGAAGGTCACGGTGCCGGATGTGTCCTCCTCGTGCGAGACCCTCGAACAAGCCCAGTCCGACCTCGAAGCCGCCAACCTGCGGCTCGGGACCACGTTGCAAGAGCCGAGTGACGCGTGCGATCCCGGCGAGGTGATCGCTCAGGATCCTCCGGCGGATACCAAGTTGAAGCCGGACAGCCTCGTGACCGTGACCGTGGCGAGTGGTCCGGCAACGGTCACGCTCGATGACTACACGTGTCAGACGTTCAGCGCAGCACAGAACAAGATCTCCCAGGCGGGCCTCAACCCCGTCCTCGGTGGGACACGGCCGATGCTCCCGCAATGCCCCGGCACGAACCGCGTCGTCGCACAGGACCCGGCCGCGGGCTCGCAGCTGCAGCCCGGCGACACCGTGACCCTCTTCACCGGATCGGCGACCGAGACGCCGACCGCGAGCCCCACATGAGCATGTGGTACGCGACCGAGACGTTCACGGACGACGAACGCGCCGCGCTCGAACGGCACTTCACCAACCTCGAAGGGCCGGTCTTCGCGCTGGTCGATCTCCCCGAGGCCGTCAAGGGGGCGATGTTCGCGCGCTACTCACGCACGACCAAGTCGCTCCGACGCCTCTTCCTGGACGAGTTCGCGGACGACGTGGCCGCGGGTCCGGCCGCGTCCGTCACCGGATCGGCGCGAGCCGAACGCCTCTACGACCGCGTCTTCGTCGAGTACGGCGACGACTCCGTCGCGCAGCTGGGCGGCGTCCACCTTGCGTGCGAGCAAGCCTCGCAGCTCCTCGCGAAGGCGCTCGAGTGGGGACGGCTCGCGGCCTACCTCGAGCAGTCCACTCGGTACATGCGCTACGACAGCCGCCCGGGCGGACGGTGGCGCGCGACCGTCCCGCCGGAGATCGTCGATACCCAACTCGAGGAGCGCTACGTCGAACTGTTGGACGACGTCTTCACGACCTACGGGCGGATGTACGA
>JBKOXV010000243.1:0-8033 GCA_046725105.1 bacterium
ATGCAGTCCCAGCCCAGCAGCTGGGCGGCGGGTGCTTGCTGTGCAGTGGTCACCATGTCACTCATGCAACGACCGAAGACGGCTGAACGTCAACTGGTGGCGTAGTGACTGGGCAGATCGTCCACCGCTGGCACGGAGCATGCGACAATCTGCTCGACCACTATGCCGGCATCGATCGACCCCATCGACCATCGGCTCGTCGAGCAACACGCCGCCGCACCCCGCCTGGGCGTACTGGAGCTCTCCCGCCGCCTGGGCGTGGCCCGCGGCACGGTCCAAGCCCGGCTGGACAAGCTGGTGGCGAGGGGCATCATCACCGGCTTCGGACCGGACATCGACCTCGTCGCCCTCGGCTACACCGTGCTCGCCTTCACCACCATCGAGATCGCCCAGGGTCGCCTGGGTGTCATTCTCGAGCACCTCGAGGCCATCCCCGAAGTGATCGAGGTCCACTCCACCACCGGCCAGGGCGACCTCCACCTGCGGGTGGTGGCGCGCACCAACGAGCACCTGTCGCATGTGCTCAACCGGGTGATCCAGTCGCCCGGGATCACCCGAACCACCACCGTGCTGGCCTTGGCGACGCAGATTCCCTACCGCGTGCTGCCGTTGGTGGAGGCGGCCGCCACCGATGGCGGCACCCCGCTGGGGCCCGGCGAGCCCGGCCCGCCGTCTCGCTGAAGCACGCCGGTATCGTCCCCGCGTGGTCGAGGCCGGGCAGATTCGATTCGGCACGAGCGCCGGCCGTTGGGTGGTGCTGGCCACCGTGCTCGGTTCCGGCGTCGCCTTCCTCGACGGCACCGTCGTCAAGTCGCCCTGCCACACATCGCCGACGACTTCGGGATCGGCCCGTCCGGGCTGCAGTCGGTCGCGCCGCTCACGGCCACGGTGCTGGCCGCCGTCGACGTCGGCCGCGCCGGCATCGCCTCGGGCGTGAACAACGCCGTCGCCCGCCCCGCCGGCCTCCTCGCCGTGGCCGTCCTGCGCGGGCTGGCCGGTCTGGGCGACCCGGTCGCGGGGGAATCGCTCGGCGAGCCCTACGTGACGGCCATGCGGATATCAGCGGGACTGTGCGTCCTCGGTGCTGTGGCCGCCTTCGTTACGGTCCGGACAGCCCGGCCGCACGCGCCGATCATGACGCCGCTCGGCCAGGCCTGTCACGACCCCTGTGTCGGTGCGACGAACGCGTCGATCAGCGCCCGGACGTCGTCGCCCAGCGGGTAGAGGATCGGGCCCGTGCACCCGGCGGCGACGTACTCGGCGACCTTGGCCCGGCACTCGTCGGCCGTGCCGGAGGCCGTGATCATCTGCACCACCTCGTCGGGCACGAGCCGGGCCGCCGCCACCACCTGCTCGTGCGTCGCCGGCCACGTCAGGCCCTGGGCGATGTCGGCGAGCACGGACTCAGGAACGCCTGACGCCTTCATGATGTGGGGTTGCTGGCCGAGGTACTGCGTCACGAGCAGGCGGGCGTTGTCGAGCGCCCGCCCGCGATCCTCGTCGAGGGAGCACACGATGAGCTGGGGCCGGTCGATGTCGTCGAGGCTGCGCCCGACTCGTGCCGCGCCCGCCTCGAGATGCTCGAGCGCCTGCTCGTTGTACGACGGAGACACCAAGTAGTTGAGGACGCAACCATCGGCGATCTCCCCCGTGAGCTCCATCATCCTCATGCCCGTAGCGCCGATGTAGATCGGCACGTCCTTCGGCCGGCGCTCCTGGTACACGTAGTCGAGCTCGACTCCGTCGAGGTGCACGAACTCACCGTCGAACGACACCGTCTCGTTGGCCAGGAGGGCCCGCACGACGGTGACGACCTCGCGCATCGCGGTCAGCGGCCGCTCCCGGCGGACGCCGACCTTGGCCGCCAAGGGATTCCACCACGCCCCGATGCCACAGATGATCCGCCCGGGCGCCAGGTCGTCGAGCGTCGAGAACATCGAGGCGAGGCGGGCGGCGTTGCGCGTCCAGCAGTCGACCACGCCCGAGCCGATGCGGATCCGGTCGGTGACGGCGGCGAAGGCCGCCATCGGCACACTGCACTCGCGGACGAGGCGGCTGTCGGCCTGCCACACGGCATCGAACCCACGCGCCTCGGCGTACTGCACGAAGCCCATGGCGTCTCGAATGGCGTGGGCGTCCTGGAGATAGAGCGCGACGGGCGCGCTCACAACCGGTTGAACAGTCGCACGGCCTGCTCGGCGGCGCGGGCCCGGACCTCGGGGGCGTCCACCCGCGTCGGCTGGCCGTCCTTCAGCACCGCCTCGCCGTCGACCACGACGTCGACGGCCCGGATACCCGGCGTGAAGGCGACGTGCGACGGGCTGTCGGCATGGTCGTAGCTCCAGGTCACCTGGTCATAGCGGGCCTCGGGCACGAGGTCGTACCCGTTTCCCAGCCAGGTCCACGGGATGCCGACGTCGGCATGCACGTCGTCTTCGCGCCGCCGGGCGTAGGCGAGGCGGAACTCTTCGAGCATGTCGGCCCCGATGCCGTCGGTGCCGAGCACGACGCGGTTGCGCCAGCGGGCCGGGCGGGCGTAGCCGACACTGTTGATCATGTTGGAGCGGGCGATGTGGGCGATGGTGCCCGGGAGCTCGCGGTCGAGGTGGACGGCGTGGACCAACAGCCAGTCGTCGGTGGCCAGGTGAGCGAGACGCTCGCCGGCGTCGCGGTCGACCGGCCCCTCGGCCACGTGGATGTGCACGCCGACGCCGAGCTCGGCGGCCAGGCCGGCGGCCGCCTCGAGGGTGACGTCGCGGCACGTGAACGGGGCGTGCACACCCACCATCCCCCGGCCCCCGGCCCGAAGAAATCGCTCGTTCTCGGCCAGGCCGCGGCGGGCCCCCTCGGGTCCGTGGCGGTCGGTGACGCCGTAGCAACAGACCACACGGACGCCGACCTGGGCACAGGCGTCGGCGATCACGTCGAGGCTCCCGTCGATGGCGTTGGGACTCTCGTGATGGTCGACGATCGCCGTCGTGCCCGACTGCAACGCCTCCAGCGCACCCAACATGGCGGACCACCGGATCATCTCGAAGTCGAGGGCGGCGTCGAGCCGCCACCAGATCTGCTCGAGGATCTCGATGAATGTCTCGGGCGGCCGGGGTGGCGACGGCATGCCCCGCGCCAGCGTCGAGTACAGGTGGTGGTGCCCGCAGACGAGGCCGGGCGTTACGGCGCTCACTCGCCGGTGTCGGGGGTGGTCCGACGCATCGGCAGGGTGGCGCGCCACTCGCCGTCGAGATCGTGCAAGGCAGCCGCCACGGCGCCGGCCGTGGGCACCAGGCCGATCTCGCCGACGCCCTTGATGCCGTAGGGCGAGTTGGGCTGCGGCGATTCGACGAGGATGACGTCGATCGCCGGCACATCCTTCGGCCGCAGGATGCCGAGGCTGCGCAGCGTCATGTTGGTGGGCTGGCCGGTGTCCGGGTCGGCGGGGAAGTCCTCGGTGAGGGCATAGCCCAGACCCATGTGGACCGATCCCTCGATCTGGCCCTCGCACAGCTGCGGGTTGACGGCACGACCGACGTCGTGGGCGGCGAGCACACGCTCGATCTTGCCAGTCGCGCGATCCATGACCACGAGTTGCGCGGCGTACCCGAACGTCGAGTGGATCGTGGGATGATCGATTCCCGGCTCGCCGAGATGGTGGGTCCAGTCGACGCGGTACTCCCCCTCGTAGTCGACGCCGACTCGACAGCCGTCGGCTCGCGCCGCCTCGCACGCGGCCTTCACCGCGCCGGCGCCCATGAGGGTGCCGCGCGAGCCGGTGGTCTGACCGGCCCCGAGCTCGCGGGTGGTGTCGACGACGACCCGGACCCGCGCCGGGTCGACATCGAGCTCCTCCACCGCCACCTGGAGGGCCACCGTGTGCACGCCCTGGCCCATCTCGGTCCAGCAGTGCCGCACCTCGACGGTGCCGTCGGGCTCGAATCGCACGACGGCGCGGGCGATCTCCTTGAACCCGTTGCCGAGCCCGGAGTTCTTGAGGCCCAGGCCCACTCCGACGGCCTTGCCGGCGGCCCGGGCGGCGTCGTAGTCCGGGCACACCACGTCCAGGCAGCGGGCGGCGCCGAGGCAGCCGTCGTCCATGATCTGCCCCGGTCCCCATTCGGCGCCGGGTGTGATGACGTTGCGGGCCCGCATCTCCCAACCCGTGACGCCGACCGCCTCGGCCAGGCGGTCCATCACCCCTTCCATGGCGAACTGGGCCTGGTTGGCACCGAAGCCCCGGAACGCCCCGCACGCCGGGTTGTTGGTGCGGACCGCCACCGACCGCACGTCGATGGTGGGCAGGTGGTACGGCCCGCTGGCGTGGCCGGCCATGCGCTCGAGCACCTTCATGCCCACGCTGGCGTAGGAGCCCGAGTCGCCGACGGCCCGCACCTTCAGCCCGGTGAGACGGCCGCCGGCGTCGCAGCCGGCCCAGTACTCCATGCGGATGGGGTGGCGCTTCGGGTGGATCTTGAGGCTCTCCTCCCGTGACAGCACGCCCTTCACGGGCCGCTGCAGCAGCCAGGCCGCCAGGGCCGTCTGGGCCTGGTTGGCCATGTCCTCCTTGCCGCCGAAGGCGCCGCCGTTCGAGACGAGCTCCACCGTGACCGTGTCGGGGAGAACCCCAAGCACCCGGGCGATGTCGTTGCGGTCGTCCCAGACGCCCTGCCCGCCCGAATAGACCCGGAGCCGCCGCCCATCGTTGGCTGGCACGGCGAGCGTGGCCTCCGGCTCGAGGAAGGCGTGCTCGATGCGCTGCGTCCGGAACACCTCGTGGACCGTGTGGGCGCTGGCGGCCAGGGCGGCGTCGACGTCACCGCGGCGGTACTCGCTGACGCTCAACACGTTGCTGTCGGTCCCCCACACGGCGATCTCGGGGTCGTCGACAGCGGCTTCGGCGTCGGTGAGGGGCCGGAGCACGTCGTAGTCGACGGTGACGAGCTCGGCCGCGGCCCGTGCGTCTTGGCGCGTCTCCGCCACCACCACCGCCAGCACATCGCCCGCGTACGAGGTGCGACCGCCCTCGGGGATGAGAACGGGCCAGTCCTTGTGGATCAAGCCGACGCGCAGCTCACCCGGCACGTCGGCGGCGGTGAACACCGCCACCACGCCGTCGGCCGCCCGGGCCGCCTTGGTGTCGATGCGGTTGACGGTGGCTCGGGCGTGGTCGGTGAGGCGAAGGGCGGCGTGCAGCATCCCCGGCACCCGGATGTCGTCGACGTACCCGCGGTCCCCGAGCGCCAGCTCGACCGCCTCGTATTTCGTCCCTCGGCTACCGACACCGCCCGGTGTCGTGACGGCGACCTGTTTGCCCGTGGCGACGGCGTCGATGGCGTCGAGGATCTTGACGTAGCCGGTGCACCGGCACAGGTGGGCGCCGAGGTGGCGCGCCATGTCCTCCCGGGTCAGGTCGGACCCCTTCTTGTCGACCTGGGCCTTGGCGCGCACGATGATGCCCGGGATGCAGAAGCCGCACTGCAGGCCGCCGCAGGCTGCGAAGGCGTCGGCATAGCGCTGCCGCTCGTCGGCGGCGAAGCCCTCCAACGTGACGACGTCCTTGCCCGCGATCTTGGCCAAGGGCTGCTGGCACGACACCACGGCCTTGCCGTCGACCAGCACCGTGCAGCACCCGCATTGCCCCGACGGAGAGCACCCGTCCTTGGGCGACGTGATGTCGAGCTCCTCACGGAGGGCGGCGAGCAGGTGCGGATGATCGGCCCGCACACTGACCACCGTGCCGTTGCACGTGAAGTCGACGCCGGCCACCCGGCAACTTTACATTTTGTTAGCCGACCAGTCGCCGGGAGGCGACACCATCAGCCGTTGGGATGCGGCGGCCGGAGCGCTGTTGCCGCCGGCGGCGTCAGCCGACCCGGATCCCGAATCGTGGTGGCCGACTCGATCAGCCGAAGCGGGCGACGAGCCGGTCGAGGACGGTGGCCGGTGCCGGCATCGCCGCCAGCTCGGCGCGCACGGCGTCCACCGCCGGCCGGCGTTCCGCCATCGCCACCTTGGCCAGCGTGGCGACGGCGTCAGCGGTTACATCCGACGGCTCGATGACGTCGGCCAGGCCGGCGGCGGCCATGGCGTCGGCGTTGAAGAACTGGTCGGCGCCCTTGGGCAGGAGAAGCTGCGGCGTGCCGTGGGTCAGTGCGCCGAGCACGGTCCCCGTACCGCCATGGTGGACCGCCAGGTCCACGTGCGGCATGAGGGCGGCCTGGTTCACGAACGCCTCCACATGGACGTTGGCCGGTAGCTCGGGCCGCGCCGCGCCGGCCGCCGATCCGAGTGCCACGAGGATCTCGGCGTCGAGCGTGGCGAGGCCCTCGACGGCCGGCATCAGCACCTCGTCGGTGGCGACCACTGTGCCGAGCGTCAGGTACACGAGCGGCCGAGTGTGATGGCCCACCCACGCCGGGACGGTGGCGTCGGGTTCGGCAAAGGGGACCGGCCGCATCGTCATCCGCGCCGGGTCGGAGAGGAACGAAGGCTGCTGGAGCACCTCGGGGACGATGTCGACGTACACGTCGCCCGTGAAAACGTCGAGGGTTCCGGGCCCGCCGCCGTAGTCGGCCCACAGCCGCTCGAGCCGGTCATGGGCCACGATCTTGATCACGTCGTCGGGCAACCGCGGCGACAACGCGTGGCAGACGGTCGGGATGCCGACGGCGTGCGCCGCGACGGGCGCGCCGAGCTCCATGTGCTCGTAGACGACCAGGTCGGGTCGCAGTTCCGGGAGCAACGCCGCGGTACGGGGCGCGTTGTGCCGCGCCAGCACGTCGATGAACAGGATGCCACCGACCTCGTAGTTGGGGCGCCCGTCGTCGCCTTTGGGCATCGTGCCGGCCGGCACCAACGGGCCTATCCGGTCGACGGCCTCTGTCAGCTCGAGACCGACGTCGTAGGTCGTGAAGCCGAGCGCTTCGAGCCTCGGCACGAACCGGCCCCCGGTGGCAAAGTGGACGTCGTGCCCGGCGTCGCGAGCCGCCGTGGCCAACGGCATCAGCGGATACACGTGGCCGTACGCTGGAAGCGTGCTGAAGAGGAGTCTCACGGAGTTGCCTATACGCCTTGCATCCCCGGGCGGTTCGCGACGTCGATGGGCGACCAGTGGCTGACTCGGCGGACGTTGCTCCCGAGGTCCTCACCCAGCTCCGTGCCGTGTGCCTCGGCTTTCCCGAGGCGCACGAGGAACGGGCCTGGGTCGGCACTCGGTGGCGGATCCGCGCCCGCACCTTCGCCCACGTGCTCGTGGTCGACTCGGGATGGCCGCCGGCCTACGCACGCGCCGCCGGCACGAGTGGTCCGGTGACCGTGTTGATGTTTCGCTCTTCTGGACTCGAGCTCGAGGTGCTCCGCGGTGGCGGCCATCCATACTTCGCACCGCCGTGGCGCGCCGACGAGGTGGGGATGATGCTCGACTCTGCCGCCGACTGGAGCGAGGTGAGCGAGCTGCTCGCCGAGAGCTACTGCCTCCAGGCTCCGCACGCGTTGAGCCGCCTGGTCGACCGCCCGGATGGCTGAGATCGACGTCGTGCGCGACGAGCTCCGCGACGACCCCACGATCGACATCACCACTGTCGGCCGGCGATCGGGTCAGCCGCGCCGCATCGAGATCTGGATGCTCGATGTCGACGGCCGCTTCTTCATCACCGGGACGCCGGGAAGGCGCGATTGGCTGGCAAACCTCCTCGCCGATCAGAGCCTCACCGTGCACCTCAAGCGGCGCGCCGGCCGCGACCTGCCCGCCACCGCGACAGCGATCACGGATGTCGGGACCCGCCGCCAGGTCATCGAACACCTCAGCGCTCGTTGGTATCGGAGTCAATCGCCGATCGACGACCTCGTCGCCCGTGCGCCGATGGTGGAGGTGACCTTCACTTAGGCCGGCCCTGGACAGGGGCGCACGCGGGAGTGGCATCCCGGCTGACGGCGTGCTCCCTAGAGGCCGGCCGGCGTGACCGGCGGATCCACCACGACGTCGTCGGCATCAGCGTCGAGCGCCCGTGCGCCGGACCGCTGTCTCCACAGCTGCCGCA
>JBKOXV010000065.1:0-5373 GCA_046725105.1 bacterium
TTGAACGAGGTGACGGCCTGGATCCGGTCGACGTTGAACACTCCAAGGATGACCTCGCCACCCGGGCTGCGCGCGATGGTGTCCCCGGTGAACAGCACGCGCGGTTCAGGAAGGTAGAACGCGATGCTTCCGGGAGTATGACCGGGCACGGCCACGGAGACAGCCTGTACGCCGCCGCCGAAGTCGATCAGGTCCCCATCATCCAATTCGCGATCTACGTGTACGGGTGCGGGTGGATCGGGCGGCATCTGCGTGCGGACCTGGTCAAGCAGGCGCTGTTCCCAGTCGGCGAGCGTGGGTGGTAGGCCAGCCGCCTCGCCCCGGATCACTGGTGCGTCGGCACGGTGCGCGTACACGACGGTTTCGCCCCAGGCAGCGATGTCGGCCGCAGACCCGACATGGTCCTCGTGAAAGTGCGTGAGCAACAGGCGTCGCAGGTCGGAACGGTGATAGCCGAGTCCTTCGATCGCCTCGGCTATCAGCGGTGCGGACCCGGGTACGCTCGTATCGATGAGCGTAAGACCAGCAGGGTCTTGCCACAGATAGGCGTGGCCGACCGGAAAGCTGAGCATGTGGAGCTCGGGAAGCAGCTCGATGACCTTCACGAGGCAACGCTAGGCGGCTGCGACGGCCAGAAACCAGCGTCTACGCCCAGGGCGAATCCGCCGTCAGCGAACACATGCGACAGACCTCGCCCCCTGGCACCCGCTACTCAGCAACGACCGCCATGGTTTGGCATTCTTCTATCGCGCGTCACGTACAGTGATCGGTCGATGCGCGAGCTCAACGGCCGGTCATAGCCGAGTAGAGCGCGCATCCGTTGATCTTGCGAACGCGCCGATGTGCCAGTCCTCGCAGCGTCGGTGCGTTGGGGGAGGATGTGTGAGTGCAGTTCGACCACCTCATGCACTGGGTCCCGAATCTGGATGCTGCCATACAGGACTACCGGGCCTTGGGCTTCACCATCCAACCCGGTGGGGAGCATCCGGGCGTCGGCACCCGCAACGCAGCATGGCGTATCGATGCGAGATGCATCGAGCTGATCACAGTCCACGATGAGGCGGTCGCGCGAGCCAGCTTCGGCCCGGCGTGGCACGCGATCGACGCCACGCTGCGCGCCGGTGGCGGCGCGTTGGCATTCGCGATCCTCGTCTCCGATATAGCCGCGATCGTGGCAGAGCTCCGGTCACGAGGTGTCGGCGTCGACGACGCGCAAGCTGGCTCCATCCAGCAACCTGACGGCTCCAGCATTGCCTGGGCGCTTGCTTTCATCTCCGAAGGTCCACCGTGGGCGCCCTTTTTCGTCAACTACGGTGTTCCAGCGGACGAGTGGAGCGCACACTTCCGGGGAACCGGATTCCCGATTGATCCGTGGTCCTTGGACCACATCGTCGTCGAGGCGGCAAACCCTGGCGGAAGCGCGACCTGGCTGGCGGATGTACTCGGCCTCAACCTTTCGAAGGTCGACCAAGGTGCTGTTGAAGTGGCGGTGCCCGGATGCACGATCGCTTTCTCGCGCGGACCCGCGAACCGGATCACGCGGGTGGTTCTGTCCGGCGCTGATCCACCCGTTGGGGAGGTGGCCGGCTTGCGTTACCAGCGCGCGGCCGCGTGACGTACGTGAGGTTGTCGGTCGTGGGGTTGACACCGACATCGTTCGCGGCGTTGCAGTGGACCGTCGACCTCTACGTGCTGGTACTGGCCGCGCTGTTAATGGCGGCCGGGTCGATCTCGGACCGGCTCGGCCACGGCCGTGTATTCCTCGCCGGCCTCGGGATCTTCGCGGTGGCGTCGCTGGCCTGCGGACTGGCGCCCGACACCGCTGTCCTGATCGCCGCCCGGGGCGGGCAGGGTCTCGGCGCCGCCGCAATGTACGCCACCAACGCGGCGCTGCTGGGCACCATCTACTCCGGCCGCGACCGGTCCCGTGCTGGGTGGGCTGCTCACCGAGCACGTGGGCTGGCGAGCGACGTTCCTGGTCAACCTTCCCGTCGCCGTCGCCGCCGCGTGGATCGCCGTACGCGCGATGGCCGACTCCCGCCGGTCGACGCGCGGGCCAGTCGACCTGGCCGGCATCGCGACATTCACCCTCGGCACGACGCTGGTGGTCTACGGCCTCATCCGCGCCGGCGAGCACGGCTGGACGGACCCGGTCGCCGTCGCTGCTCTGCTCGCGGGTACGGCCGCCGCCGCGGCGTTGCTACTGGTGGAGCGTCGCCGGACCGACCCCATGATCGATCTGGCGCTGCTGCGGCGGCCGTCATTCGTGACCCTCATACTCGGCGGGGCGGCGTTGACCGCGTCCGCGTTCGCCAACCTCATGTTCGTCTCGCTGTGGGCGCAGTCGGTTCTCGGCCTCAGCCCGATCGAGGGGGGCTGGCGGTCATGTTCGTGATGACCGGTGTGGCGCATTTCGTCGGGATGCGCGCAGAACTCGTCAGCATGGTACCGCCGGGCCTGCCCGCGCCCGGGTTGCTGGTCACGGTAACCGGCGTGCTGGAGCTGGTCGGCGCCGCCGGACTGCTCTGGGCCCGCACCGCGCCGTGGGCCGGCGCGGGCCTGGCCCTCCTGCTGGTCGCGGTCTTCCCGGCGAACGTCTACGCGGCGCTGGAAGGTCTGACCTCCGCGGCCGGCGACCGCCTCCTGCCGCGCAGCCTGATGCAGGTGGTATTCCTGGCCGCGACCATCGCGGTACCGGCGCATTACCTGCGAATCCGCGGACAAGCCCGGCGTGCCGTGGCGCCGCACGACCAGGCCGACACGGGACGTTAGATTCTGCGGCTTCGGTGGTGGCGGTCAGGTTAGCTGGGATTGTCCCGCACGAACGTCACGATCGCGTCGGCTAGCTGCTCGCCGGCATCTTCCTGGAGGAAATGTCCGGCGCCGGTGATGGTCGGGTGTGCCACGTTGGCGGCGCCCGGCACGGCGTTGCGTAGGACGGGTGCCATCGGGCCGGTGATCGGGTCGCCGTCGCTGAACGCCACCAGGAACGGGGTGTCCAATTCTGAGAGTCGTTGCCATGCGGCGATGTTGGCGGCGCTGGCTGGGTCGTCGAGCGAGGTCGGCACGAGGTCGGGCATCGCGCGCGGTCCGGCCTTGAACGACTCGTCGGGGAACGGCGCGTCGTAGGCCGCGAGCACCTCGGGAGCAAGGTTGGTTCGACAGCCGGCACTGACCAGGCGAGAGACGTCGAGCGTTGGCGCGGTCCGCACCGCGTCCCGGAACCGCAGCCATACTTCGGGCATCTGTTGTGCACCGGTCGGCAGGCCGGTGTTGGCCGCGACGATCCGGGTGAAGCGCTGCGGTTGTTCAGCCACGAGCCGCAGCCCGATCAGCCCGCCCCAGTCCTGGCCGACGAGGGTGACGCCGGTGAGGTCGAGGGCCTGGAACGCGAGCGCGTGCACCCAGGCGACATGGCGAGCGTACGTGTGGTCGGCCATGTTCGCGGGCTTGTCAGAGCGGCCGAAGCCGACGAGATCCGGGGCGATCGCCCGAAGTCCGACGGCGGCGAGGATCGGCATGACCTTGCGGTACAGGAACGACCAGCTGGGCTCGCCGTGCAGGAGCAGCACCGGCTCGCCATCGGCGGGCCCCTCCTCAACGTACGCCATACGGAGATCGTCACCGACGTTGACGAAATGCGGCGCGTACGCGAACCCGGGCAGGTCGGTGAACCGCTCGGCGGGAGTGCGGAGGGCGCGCATGCGCAACATCCTGCCAGGCGGGGTGCGTGTTGGTGGGTTGCCGTGGGAGGCTTGCCGGCGTGATTCAGCAATCCGTCAACCCGTGTCCCTGCTGCGGCTACCGAACGGGGTGCACGACCTGCCCGATCTGTTTCTGGACCGATGACGGGCAGCGGGATGCAGCCGCAGGCATGGAAGCCGGTGGTCCCAATGGGGACGTCAGTTTGGGCGATGCTCGGCTCAACTTCTCCATCTACGGGGCGAGCCACCGACGATACCGAGACGTGGTAAGGTCGCCCCGCAGCGATGAGCTTCCGTAGCGGCGCGTAAGCGCATCGGCCGCACGGTCGGCTTCGGAAAGGGCGAACGTACTCAGAGGCCAGTCATCAGGCATTTCCCCGAGGCCAGTCGGGCCTTGCCCCCTGATCTTGGACACCTGAGACTCGGATCTTGATGATTCGGGTGGACAGGAGTCCTGGTACTGATGGTGATGAAGCACTACCCGCAGCAGTTCAAGGCCGACGCGGTCGCGTTGTATCGGTCCCGGCCGGGGGCGACGATCGCGCGGATCGCTGACGACCTCGGGATCAACCGGGAGACGCTGCGCAGCTGGATCCGCATCGATGACCAGCAGCGAGGCGCGAGCGAGCCGGCGCGGTCGGCCGCGCCGCAGCCGGCGGCCGCCTCGGTGGAGGCGGAGAACGCCGCGTTGCGACGGCGGGTGCGGGAGCTGGAGGAGGAACGCGACGTCCTGCGCAAGGCGGCCCGGTATTTCGCCGGGGAGACGCGCTGGTGAACCGCTTCCAGTTCGTCGACGACCACCAGCAGCGCTACGGCGTGAAGCGGTTGTGCCGGATCCTGGGCGTGGCCCGGTCCAGCTTCTACCACTGGAGGGCCACCGCGGCGGCGCGGGCCGCCCGCGCGGCCGTCGACGCCGAACTCGCTGACCGGATACGAACCATCCACGCCACCCACGACGGCACCTACGGCGTGCCACGGATCACCGCCGAGCTGCGCGAGGGGGGCGAGCCGGTCAACCACAAGCGCGTCGCCCGGGTAATGCGCAGCATCGGCCTGCAAGGACTGCGGCTGCGCCGCCGGTGTCGCACCACCATCGCCGATCCGGCCGCGGCCAAGGCCCCGGACCTCATCGGCCGGGACTTCACCGCCGCAGCGCCCAACCAGCGCTACGTCGGCGACATCACCTACCTGCCCGTCGGCGACCGGGGATTTCTCTACCTCGCTACTGTCCTGGACCTGCATTCACGCCGGCTGGCCGGGTACGCCATCGCCGAGCACATGCGCGCCGAGCTGGTCATCGACGCCTTGACCGCCGCACAGCGCACCCGCGGCAGCCTCGACGGGGCGATCATGCATACCGATCACGGCGCCCAGTACACGTCGAAGGCCTTCGCCGCCGCCTGTGCTACCGCCGGCGTCCGCCAGTCGATGAGCCCGGTCGGCAGCTCCGCCGACAACGCCGCCGCCGAGTCGTTCAACGCCACCTTCAAACGCGAGACGCTGCAAGGCCGACGCGCGTTCACCGACGAACGCGAAGCACGCCTGACCACGTTCCGATGGCTGCACCGCTACAACACCACCCGCCGCCACTCCCGCCTCAGCCACCGATCCCCAATCGCCTACGAGCGCACCACAACAACACCAACTACACTCGCGCAAGCCGCATAAA
>JBKOXV010000033.1:0-7107 GCA_046725105.1 bacterium
GTGGTGAAGTCCTGCTCGGCGACGATGTCGCCCAGCCGGTGCACCACCGTGGCCGACACCACTGTGCGGCTGTGGTGCACGACGTCGCGGAGCTCCAGCTCCACCGGACCGGCTCGCCACTGGGACGGGCCGATCTCGTCGGCCCAACCCGGCGGATGGCGCTGGACCACTACGCCGCCAGGGGCCAGATGGCGGGCGGCGGAGGCGAGGAAGGCGGCGCGCTGTCGCCGGGCGTTGGTGTTGACAAGGGTGCTCGCCAGCACGACGGCATCGAACCGCTCGGCCAGCGCCAGCGACTCGATCTGCGCCCGGACCGGGACGGCCCGGCCCGGCGTCGCCGTGTAGGTTCGGCTCAAAGGGGGACCACGATGCCCGACCAGTCCGACACTGTCGAGGCGCGCCTGAGGCGCCTCGAAGACCTGGAAGCCATCCGCCAACTCTTCGTCGACTACGGCTTCGCCCTCGACCATGGCGACTTCGAGGCCTACGGGCGCCTGTTCGCCGACGACGGCGAGGTGCTGCTCGGCCCGATCGGCCGGGCCGCCGGTCCCGAAGCCATCACCGCCCTCATGACGAAGACGCTGGGCGGCCGCCAGGGCGGCTCCTTCCACATCATCTGCAATCCGGTGATCAACCTCGACGGCGACCAGGCCACCACCGACGTCACGTGGGCGGTGGTGACCCGGACGCCGAGCGGCGATCCCGCCCTCACGATGCTCGGTCGCCACCGCGACGTCGTCGTTCGCCAGCGCGGCGAATGGAAGTTCCAGCGGCGTGAGGGACACGTCGACATCCCGTCGCGCTACCCGGGCTGACGGCGATGGCCAGTCCTCAGTACGAGAAATTGATCGGCATCCTGTGGGCCCGCCGTCTCGACGACGGCGACGCGCCGATCGAGGCGCGCCGGGCCGCGATGGACGAAGTCGCCCTCCCGATGGCGGACGATGTGACCGCCACCCCGGTCGACGTCGAGGGACGGGCCGCCGAATGGGTGGTCGCCGCCGGCCCCGGCCGGGCGCGGGTGGTGCTGTACCTGCACGGCGGCGGCTATGTCATGGGCTCGCTGGCGACACATCGCAAGCTGGCCGGCGACATCTCGCGGGCCGCCGGCGCCCGCGTGTTGCTGCTCGACTACCGCTTGGCCCCGGAACACCCCTATCCGGCGGCGGTGGAGGACGCCGTGCGGGCCTACCGCTGGTTGTTGGCCGGGGGTGTCGACGCCGGGGCCATCGCCGTCGCCGGGGACTCGGCCGGTGGCGGTCTCACCATCGCCACGCTGCTGGCGCTGCGCGACGAAGGGCTCCCGCCGCCCGGCGCCGCCGTCGCCATCTCCCCGTGGACCGACCTCACTCTGCAGTCGGCGTCGATCGAGGCCGTCGCCGAGCGCGACCCGATCGTGCGCGCCGGCGACCTGACGCGCTACCGGGACTGGTACCTGCACGGCACGGATTTCCGGCACCCGGGCGCTTCACCGGCCCACGCCGACCTGACCGGCCTGCCGCCGATCCTGGTGCACGTCGGCGAGGCCGAAGTGCTGCTCGACGACGCCGTGCTCCTGGCCGAGCACTGCCGGCGCGACGGCGTCGACGTCACGCTCGAGACCTGGCCCGACATGGTGCACGTCTGGCACGTCTTCGCCGGCCGCGTACCCGAGTCGACCGAAGCCGTCGAGCGCATCGGCGCCTTCCTGCAGGAGCGGCTCGTCACACCCGTCACGCCCTCGCCGAAGTGACGGAAATCCACCCAGAGGGTGGAAAACCGTCACGTCGACGTGGTCACTGGCCGGCGTAGGCCGCTCGCGTTCGCGCCGCGGCGGCCGACGCGACGGCCCGGTCCGCTCCGCCGGCGGCGTCGGCCTCGCCCCAGCGGGCCGCACTGAGCTCGATGAAGGCGGCGCCGTCGGGCGACTCGTTCCACGCCGCCACGGCGGCGGGATCGACGGGGACGCCGGTCTCGACGTGGCGGGCCAAGCCCATGAGGGCGAGGTCCCACCCCACGCCGACGGCGCCCGGCCCGAACTGCTGCCAGTGGTCGTCGTCGCCGACGGTGTGCTGCAGCTCCAAGCGGGTACCGCCGGCGGGTTCGGGCGTGAGCCGCACGTCGATCCAGCTCACCGACTCGCCGTACTCCCACGTGGCGCTGAAGTGGTGCGGCGGCTCGCACGTCTGGACGGTGCCGCCGGCATTGCCTTCCAGCTGGTATCGGCCGCCGGCGCGGAGGTCGCCGTGGATCGGCAGGAACCAGCGGGGAATGCGCTCGGGATTGGTGCACGCGTCCCACAAATCGTCGACATCGGTGGCGTAGACCTGGCTGAGGGTGACGGTGTGACCCTGGCCCGCTTCGAGCCGGCGGGCGCCGACCTGGCGCCGCACGGCGTTGATCTGGTGATTGACGTCGATCATGAATCGCTCCTCTGTCGTCGTTGGCGCCGGCCGCGCGCCACCTCGGTCTCGAGGGCGGCCATCGGCGGCGCCCAGAACCGGCGGAGGGTGTCCAACCAGGCGTCGGCGTCGCGCAGGCCGGCACCGTCGAGGCGGTACAACCGCCGGGCCCCGTCGGGCCGGACGCGCACGAACCCGTGCTCACGCAGCACGCGCAGGTGTTGCGACACGGCCGGCTGGGTGATGCCGTACTCCGCCTCGATGGTGGCCGACACGGCGCCGGCCGGCTGCTCGCCATCGGCGAGGAGCTCCAGGATGCGGCGCCGCACCGGATCGCCCAGGACGTCGAAGGCATGCACCACCCTCGACTTTATCGGCCCAGCCTTATATAAGTACAGACTGATCTATCGGCCGAACGAGCGGATCCCGCATCGATCGGCCGACTGGAATCGGAGGAGACCGCTATCCGACCAGCAGCCCGCGGAGATAGGCGGCCTGGCCGGCGTGTTGCAGGCAGTCGTCGGCCACGCTGACGAGGCGCACGCCCATGGTGACGGGTGGCTTCCAGCGCCGGTCGACGACGCGGTCGAGGTCGTCGGGCGTCAGGCGGGTGAGCAGGTCGCGGGTGCGGAGGTCGACGGCGTCCAGGTAGCCGAGCAGGGCGTCGGTGTCCTCGGGCCGGACGGCAGCCACCTCGCCGGGCTCGTGGCCGTATCCGGTGTTCGACGGATCGGGTTCGAGCCCGTACCGGGCCGCCCACTCGCCGCCGGCCCAGATCTGGTCGGCGCCGAGCAGCTCGGCGATGTGGTGGTCCTGGATCCGCGCCAGGTGCCAGATGAGCCACCCGACGGAGTTCGCCTGCGGAGCCGGTCGGGCCGTCAGCTGGTCCGGCGTCAGCCCGGCGACAGCGTCCTGGGCCAGCGGAGGGATGCGACCGTAGAGCTCGAGGAGGAGGCCGGCAACGTCCATCCTTCGATCCTTCCCGTTTTCTCGCCGGTCCAACAACGTCATCCGACCCAGGGAAGTTGGATGCCTCGATGCCCCAATGGGCACCCACGCATCCAAGTTCGCTAAGCCGGAGGCGTGGCCACCGAGCTCGAGGACGTCGCCTACCTGTTCCGGGTGCTGGCTGAGATCGACTACCGCGGTGCGTCACCGCTGTACGAGCGGCTGGCCCTCGCCTCCGCCGACGATCCGGAGGTGCTGGCGCTGCTGCTGCCGGCGGCGCCTCGCGACCGGCTGCCGCATCTCCTGTTCGCCGCCGTGCAAGACCTCCTGCTGGCGGACAGTTCCGATCCCCTCGCCGCCTTCGACGGCGCGCCGTACGCCGCCTTCCGCGACTGGTGCCTGGCCCGACGGCCCGAGATCGAGGCGCTGGTCCTCACCCGGTTCGTGCAGACCAACGAGGTCGGCCGGTCCGCCGCGTTGCTGTTGTGCCTGGCGTCGGTCGCCGACCGCACCGGTCGCCCGCTGGCGCTTCTCGAGGTCGGGGCCAGCGCCGGCCTCAACCTCGGCTTCGACCGGTACCGCTACCAGTTCGGCGACAGCGTGTCGGTCGGGCCTTCCGACGCCGGTGTCGTGTTGCGGCCCCGCATCCAGGGCCGCAAGGTGCCGAGCGTGTCGATGCCGTCCGTGGTGTGGCGGCGCGGCCTGGACCGATCGCCGGTCGACGTCACCGACGACGAGGCCGTCCGTTGGCTGCGGGCGTGCATCTGGCCCGAGCAGAGGTGGCGCCAGGAGCTGTTCGACCACGCCGTCGCCGAAACCCGGCGCCACCCGCCCGAGATCGTGCCGGGCGACGCCGTCGCGGACCTGGCCGCCGCCGTGGCCGGAGCGCCCATCGACGCCGCCCTCTGCGTGTTGCACACCGCCGTGCTGCCCTATCTACCCGACCGGCGGGCGTTCATGGCCGCCCTCGCCGACGTGGCGGCCCACCGACCGGTCTGGTGGGTGTCCGGTGAAGCGGCTGGGCTCGTGCCCGGTCTCCCGGAGCCGCCCACGCCGACGGAGGGCCTCGCCTTTGTCTTCGGCGTCGTGCCGGTCGGCGTGGATGACGCCGCTCACCTCATCGCCCGAGCGGGTCCCCATGGCGCCTGGCTGGAGTGGCTCGACGTCCGCTGATGAGTCGTGAGCGGGAGCCCACTACGGCGCGATGTCGACGATCTGGCCGCCGATCACGGTCGCCGCCACCAGGTCGGCGTCGAGCGCATCCAGGGCGTCGGGCAGTGGCGCTCTGAGGACGCACACGTCGGCCGGCTGGCCCGGTCGCACCCGTCGGGGAGACGTCGGTGCGTCGGGCCGCCCGAGAAAGAGGTCGAGGGCCTGACCCGGCGACAGTGCCTCGTCGGCACCGAGCACCGCACCCCTCCGCGTCCGGCGACGCACGGCAGCGCGCATGGCCGCCCACGGATCGGGGCGCCCGAACGGGGCGTCGGTGCCCGCCGCAACCCCGATCCCGGCGGCCAGCAGTGAGGCGCACCGGTACACGTGGGGCCGGTCGTCGGGCTCGATGTCGGCGAGGTATTCGTCGCCCCGCTCGGCGACGAAGTTCGGTTGCGTGACGACGACGACGCCGAGGCGGCGCAGATCCGCAATGGCCTCGTCGGGCACGACCGACGCGTGCTCGATGCGGTCGCCGGGCATCGTGCCGCCGTCGTCCAGCGCCGCCAGCGTGAGCAGCAGCTGTGTCCGGGTCACGCAGTGAACGGCGATTGGTCGTCCCGCCCGGTGGGCGGCAGCGACCAGACCGGCCAGCTCGTCGAGCGCCGGCAGCGCCGGGTCGTCGAGGAGCACCTTCACGGGACCGACCGTGAGGCGGTCACCCTCGAGGAGCTCCAGTCGGAGCGGACCCATCACGTGGACACGTTGGGGGAGGCCGCCCAGGCGCTGGACAGCGCCGGGCGGGCGTTGTGGATCGGCGTCGGTCACGCCCGTCACGCCGAGGCGGGCCAGCTCGCGGCCGACTTCAGCCAGGTTCAACGGGGTGGCAGGCACGACCGTCCGCAGCCAGTCATCGGCCCGCCACAGCCGGCCGGTCGGCCGGCCGCGGCCGTCGCGCTCGATGCCGGGATGCGCACTGCCGGCAGCGTCGACGGCCCGCAGCGCGGCGCCGTTCAGGATCCAGAGCACGCCGCTGCGGTGTTGGATCCGGACCGGTCGGTCGGCGACGAGGCGGTCGAGAGCGGCGGCGTCGAGGGGACCGGCCATCGACTCGTGGTATCCGACGGCGCGCACCCATCCGTCCGGGCGAGGCGCTGCCTCCCGGAGCTGTACCGCCAGCGGCCGAGCGGCATCGAGACGCACCGATGTCCGGGCCGCCGCCAGCGCGTGGAGGTGAAGATGATGGTCGTGCAGGCCGGGGATCACCGTGCCGCCGGTGGCGTCGAGCGTCTCCTCGCCGAGCCGTCGCGGCAGCCGCGTTCCCACCTCGACGACGCGGTCGCCGTCGATTCGCACCTCGACATCGCCGCCCCCGACAATGAGGCTCACGTCAGCTCGGCCAGCACGGCGGCGGTGTCGGTGCCCAGCTCCGGCGCCGGTTCGGTGACCGCCGGCGGATGGGGCGGCAGCACGGGCGCATCCGTCGTACCCGAGGTTCGTCCCGCCTCGGCGGCGACGCCGGCGGCGACCCGCGCCATGCTCACGTCGAGCAGCCGCCCGCCCCCGGTCGCCATGGCCGCCAACGCCCCGGCGGCGGCGTACAGGCCCGTCAGCGGATCGGCGAGGGCGTCGCCGCAGAACACGGGCTCGCCATCGGGGTCCCACGCCACCAGGCCGCCGGCCGCGGCGGCGTCGTCGCCGAAGGCGACCCGTCCGGGCTCGGGATCGTCGCGCCCGTAGCCGGTGATCGACACCCATGTGGCGCCGGTGGCGGCGACGATCTCTTCGGCCTCGATGCCGAGCTGACGCAAGGCCCGGGGCCGTGATCCTTCGATCACCACGTCGGCCCGGCGCAGGAGGGCGGCGAACTGCGGCGCGCCCAGGTCGAGCGCCACCGACTCGTGGCCGCCGTTCAGCCAGTCGTAGAAACGACGGTCACCGCGGCGGGCGCCATCGGGTCGATCGGGACTCTCGACCTTGATGACTCGGGCGCCCGTCCGGGCCAGCAGATGGGCGCACAACGGGCCAGCCCACATCGCTGACAGGTCGACGACGACGGGCCGGCCGGGTTTCGGACGGGCCGGCGCGTCGACGACGGTGGTGCGGATCGCGGTGCCGGCCGATACGGCACCCAGCTCGGTGGCTGGGATGCCCAGCGCCTGGGCCCGCTCGGCGACCTCGGCGGCGGCGCGCCGGCCTGCGAACGCGTCCAGCGCGGCCCACGTGTCGTCGACGCCCGACTCGACCAGGGCCGCCACCGCGGCGACGTCGTCGGGCCGGGGCAGGCTCACCGCCACCCATCCGCCGTCGGCTCGCAGCAGCCGGCAGGATCCTCCCGCCGAGATCCGCCCCCGTCGGGTGAATCCGGCCCAGGCCGCCCGTCCGAACAGCAGCGCGGCCACGTCGAGGTCCGAGATCGGCGGCGCCACCTCGGCCGCGACGGCGAGCACGCCGGCCCGATCGGCGAGGGGTTCCTGATCGGGCCATCCGGTGAGCCACATGCCGCCCGAGGCCGCCCACGCCGACACCGGATCGAGCAACGCCGGTGGGTGCGACACGCGGTCAGGTTACGGTTCGCTCGATGCTCACCGACCGAAGCGGCGTGACCGAACCCGAGGTCCTCGAC
>JBKOXV010000165.1:0-12585 GCA_046725105.1 bacterium
CACCAGGTCGGCCACGGCGCGATGCACGACAGGGTCGAGCCGGGGCAGCGCGCCGCCGTGCGCCCCCCGTTCCCACGCCCACCGAGCCCCGGCCAGCGACGGCTCGGCCGGCTCGGGCCCCACCAGGAGAAGCACACCCCCGTCGACCAGGCCGACACCGGGAGGGCGCCGCGCCAGCCGGTCGATCACGCCCAGCATGCCCACGACGGGCGTGGGGTCGATGTCGCGCCCGTGGCTCTCGTTGTAGAGGCTCACGTTGCCGCCGACGACCGGCACACCGAAGGCTCGGCACGCGTCGGCCATCCCGTCCACGGCCTCCGACAGCTCCCACATCACCTCGGGGTGTTCGGGATTGCCGAAGTTCAGGCAGTTGACGAGGGCCACCGGGCGGGCACCGACGCACGCCAGGTTCATGAGCCCCTCGGCCACCACCAGGCCGGTGCCGGCACGAGGATCGACCGCGCACCAGCGGTGGTTGCCGTCCGTGGTGAGTGCAAGGGCCCGACCGGTGTCGACGCCAGTGACCGGGTGCTTGAGGCGCAGCACAGTGGCGTCGCCCCCCGGACCGACGACGGTGTTCAGGAACAGCATGTGGTCGTACTGCTGCGACACCCACTGGGTGTCGGCGACGAAGCCGAGGACGTCGGCGCCGCAGTCGGCGGGTGGCGCCAGACCGGCCGGATCGAGCTCCTGACTGCGATCACGGCGACGGCGGGGCCGGTCGTACTTCGGCGCAGCGTCGTGGAGGGCCGCCGCCGGGACGTCGGCCAGCACCTCGCCGCCGGCGTCGACCACCCGGAGCCGGCCGTCGGCCGTGACCCGGCCGATCACCGTGGCCCGGACCTCCCACCGCGCGCAGATCGCCAGGACGTCGTCGAGCGCCTCGGGCGTGACGATGGCGAGCATGCGCTCCTGGCTCTCCGACGTCATGACCTCATAGGGCTCCATGCCGGGCTCCCGCCGCGGCACGGCGTCGACGTCGTCGTCCATGCCCATCCCGCCGCGGCTGGCCGTCTCGCTCGTGGCGCACGTCAGCCCGGCCCCGCCGAGGTCCTGGATGCCGACGACGAGGCCGGCATCCAGCAGGGCGAGGCACGCCTCGATGAGTCGCTTCTCCTCGAAGGGATCGCCCACTTGGACGCTGGGTCGCTTGGCGGCGTCGCCGGCGCCGAACCCGGCGCTGGCCAGCACGCTCACGCCGCCGATCCCGTC
This sequence comes from bacterium, assembly GCA_046725105.1. GTDB lineage: Bacteria > Actinomycetota > Acidimicrobiia > Acidimicrobiales > Ilumatobacteraceae > DASXAI01. Next base: position 1,213 of record JBKOXV010000165.1, read on the forward strand.
TCGGCCCGTCGTCGACCCGAGCAGCACGGCGAGATTGCCCTCGCCCGTCGCCCGGCCCAGCACGAGGCGCTCGACCGGCAGGACGCCGAGGCACAGCACGTTCACGAGCGGGTTCTCGGCGTACGTCTCGTCGAAGACGAGCTCCCCGCCGACGGTGGGCACGCCCACCGCATTTCCGTACCCGGCGATCCCGGACACGACTCCCTCGGCGATCCAGCGACTGCGAGCGTCCTCGAGCGGTCCGAAGCGCAACGGGTCCATCAACGCGATGGGCCGGGCACCCATCGTGAAGATGTCGCGCAGGATGCCCCCCGCCCCCGTGGCGGCGCCTTGATAGGGCTCGATCGCCGACGGGTGGTTGTGGCTCTCGATGCGGATCGCGACGGCGACGCCGTCGCCGACGTCGACGACGCCGGCGTTCTCGCCGGGCCCGACGAGAACGGCGGGTCCCTCGGTGGGCAGGCGCGCCAGGTGTGTGCGCGACGACTTGTAGGAGCAGTGCTCGGACCACATCGCGGCGAACATGGCCAGCTCGAGGTGGGTAGGTGGGCGACCCAGCAGGCGTTCGATGTCACCCGCCTCGTCGTCGGTGAGGCCGAGAGCGGCATGCAGCGGTTCAGCCATTTCTCCTCAAGCTACAAGATGGGCCGAATGACCGGGTTCGGTGTGCCTTGAAGTCGGAATCGCCATCGGTAACATGTCGCCTATGGCCAGCAGGACACGCCGGAAATCGCAAATGACCGAGGCTCACAAGGCCGCCCTCGCTCAGGGCCGGAACGAGGGTCGTACCGTCCGTCGTTATCTCGATGCGCTCGACGCCAATCGTCCCAAGAGGGGACGCAAGCGCACCCCGGAATCGGTGCAGAAACGCCTTCGAGCCATCGACCACGAGCTCGCATCGGCCGACAAGCTGAACGAGCTGAAGCTCACCCAGGAACGGCTCAACCTCCAGCGCGAGCTCGAGATGCTGGGCGCCAAGGAGGATCTCGCCGGGCTCGAGAACGAGTTCGTGAAGGTCGCCAAGAGCTACAGCGAGCGCCAGGGCATCAGCTACGGAGCGTGGCGTTCCGTCGGCGTGTCGGCGGCCGTGCTCAAGAGGGCGGGCGTCGGCCGCTCCTGAGCCGCCGCCAGCAGGCTCCGCAGTAGCAAGGCGCCGTCGACGGAACCCAACATTTCGTGGCTGGCCCGCTCCGGATGGGGCATCAGTCCGATCACGTTGCGGCCCGGCGAACACACGCCGGCGATGTCGTCGCGTGACCCGTTGGGGTTGTCGACATAGCGAAAGACGACGCGCTCGTCGGCCCGCAGCTCACCCAAGGTGGCGTCGTCACAGGTGTAGCAGCCTTCATAGTGATTGATGGGCAAGCGGAGCACAACACCAGGGGCGATGTCTCGTGTTGCCGCCGTATCGGAGGCAGTCACACGGACGTCAACCGTGGTGCACAGGAACTTCAAGCCGCGGTTCTTCTGCAGGGCCCCGGGCAGCATCCCGGCTTCGCAGAGGATCTGAAAGCCGTTGCAGATGCCAAGCACGGGTCCGCCGCTCCGGGCGAATTCCTGCACGGCAGCCATGATGGGCGAGAACCGGGCGATGGCGCCGGTTCGGAGGTAATCGCCGTGGGCGAAGCCACCGGGCACCACGACGGCGTCGACGCCGTTCGGCAGGTGACGGTCGGCGTGCCACACGATCTCGGCGTGACCAGCGAGGCAGCGGATCGCTTCGACGACGTCTTGTTCGCAGTTCGTACCCGGGAACAGGAGAACACCGACGGTCACAGTGCCGCCTCCAACGAGACGACGGCATCCTCGATGACCGGATTGGTGAGGAACCGGTCGCACATCTCGTGCACCTCGGCGCGCGCCGCCGTCTCGTCCGGCGCGTCGATGGCGAAGCGGATGGCCTTGCCGACGCGGACGAGGCGCACGCCGTTGTAGCCGAGCGTGGGCAGGCTCCGTTCGATCGTGGCACCCTGCGGATCGGCAATCCCGTCCCGCAGACGGACCTCCACGAGCACGTCGAACGTCACCGGTTCAATGTAGGTGACGCACCGGTCACCTCCCGCCCGGCCAGTCGGCGAAGGACCGGCCCGAGAGGCGCTCGTAGGCCTCGATGTAGCGAGCCCGGGTGGCGGCCACCGTGGCCGGCGAGAGCGGCGGCGGCGGTGGCGTCTTGGACCACCCGGACGCCTCCAGTTCGTCGCGGACCGGTTGCTTGTCGAACGACGGCGGCGGATGCCCGGGCGTCCAGGCATCGGCCGGCCACAGCCGGGACGAATCGGGCGTGAGGACCTCGTCGGCCAGCACCAGCCCGCCGTCGAGGAGGCCGAGCTCGAACTTGGTATCGGCGAGGATGAGGCCTCGGGCCTCGGCGTGGCGGGCGGCGCGGCGGTAGACGTCGAGCGAGAGGGCCCGTAGCTCTTCGGCCCGCTCGCCACCGACGAGGCCGACCACGTCGTCGAAGCGCAGGCCTTCGTCGTGTACTCCCACCGGAGCCTTGGTGGTCGGCGTGAAGATCGGCGCCGGCAGGCGATCTGCCTCCTGCAGGCCGGGCGGGAGGCGCACGCCGCAGACCGAGCCGCGCTCCCGGTACTCCTTCAGGCCCGAGCCGGCCAGGTATCCCCGCACGACACACTCGACGGGCATCATCTCGCACCGGCGCACCAGCATGCTCCGCCCCGCCAACCCCGGGGCCTGGGCGCCGACCGGGAAGTCCCCCATGTCCGTCGAGACGAGGTGGCTGGGCGTCGGCGCCAGATGCTCGAACCAGAAGGCGCTCGTGGCGGTGAGGACGCGACCCTTGTCGGGGATGGGCTCCGCCATCACGACGTCGAAGGCCGACAGCCGATCGGACGCCACCATGAGGAGCCGCCCCGGGCCGGCGTCGTACAGGTCACGGACCTTGCCCCGATGGACATGCGGAAGGGTCGGCGCGGCCATGGTCACGGCTCGACGGCGTCCAGCGCTTCGAACGTGGTGTCGATGTGCCGCACGGCGCGGTCGAGATCGAAGGCCCGGTCGAGCTGGGTGGCCGACAGAGGCACGCGCTCGTCCTTCTCGAGCAGCGATCGGAACGGAACACAGTCGTCCCACGATCGCTGGGCGAGCTCTTGGACGATGCGGTAGGCGTCGTCGCGGCTCACGCCCGCCTCGACCAGGGCCAGCAGTACCGGCTGGGAGAACACGAGGCCGTGGCTCGACCAGAGGTTCGCCATCATGCGCTCGGCATCGACACGCAGCCCACCGACGAGCGACGCCGCCCGTCGCAGCACGTAGTAAGCGAGGAGTGACGAGTCCGGGAGGATGACGCGCTCGACCGACGAGTGCGAGATGTCGCGCTCGTGCCACAGCGCGACGTCCTCCAGCCCGGCGTGAAGGTTGGCGCGGAGGATGCGAGCCAGGCCGCAGAGGCGCTCGGCCGTGATCGGGTTGCGCTTGTGGGGCATGGCCGACGAGCCCTTCTGCCCCGCCCGGAAGCCCTCCTCGACCTCGCGCACCTCGGTGCGCTGGAGGTGACGCAGCTCGAGAGCGATCTGCTCCACCGTGGCGCCCACCGACGCGCACGCCCACAGGTACTCGGCGTGGCGATCACGAGCGACGACCTGGGTGGCCGGCACGGGCGTGAGGCCGAGCGCGGCGCACACGTGACGCTCCACGGCCGGATCGATGTTCGAGTACGTCCCAACCGCGCCCGACAGCTTGCCGACGGCCACGGCGGTGCGGGCGGCGCGCAGTCGGTGCCGATCGCGGTCGGCCTGCAGGCACCACAGCGCGACCTTGACGCCGAAGGTGGTCGGTTCAGCGTGCACGCCGTGGGTCCGCCCGACCATCACCGTGCCCCGCTGCGCTTCGGCCGAGCGTTTCAGGACGCCGACCAACTCGGACGACGCCGCCAGGAGGAGATCGGCAGCATCGCGCAGCGACCAGCACAGGGCCGTGTCGACGACGTCCGACGACGTGAGGCCGAAGTGGATCCAGCGACCCGGCGGGCCGATGTGTCGCTGCACGACGTCCACGAAGGCGGCGACGTCGTGGTCGGTGACCTCTTCCCGCTCCTCGACGGCCGCCACGAAGGCGGCGTTCACCCTGGGTGCCGAGGCCCGGCAGGCGGCGGCGTCGGCCATGGGCACCACGCCGAGCGACGCCCACGCCTCGGTGGCGAGCAGTTCGATGTCGAGCCAGCGCTGGAACCGGGACGTGTCGGCGAAGATGGCTGCCATCTCGGGCAGCTCGTAGCGCGGGATCACTCCGCGGATTCTCGCAGCCGGATCACCTCGCCCCGCTCCACTTCCACGACACGCGCCAGCGCGGCGTCGGCCGTGGCCAACGGCATGCCATCAGCGATGGCGGCGGCGGCAGCAATGCAGTCAGCAAGACCGATCGGACACCCGGTGCGGTGGTAGTGCCAGGCCCGCAGCCGCCCCGCCAGCATTCCGAGGATGGCGTCGACCGGCCGCAGCCTGATCGGCAGTACCGACAGCTCACCGACCACATCGACCGGGTCGAGGTCCCCGCGGCGGGATAGCTGGTCGACGACCTCGGCGGCGTTCACCGAGGTGAGGTGGGCCTCGCCGGTGAGTATCAGCGCCTCGACATCCGGGGCGGCGGGTTCTTCTCGGAAGTACGCAATCACGGCGAAGGCATCCAGCAGGACAGTCACCGGCGGGATGCCTCGCGCTCCTCGTCCTCACGGCGGCTCTCGGCCCGCATCTGAGCACTCGACGGACCAATTGACGCGTACTTGCCCCGCAACGCTCGGACCGGGTCGTCGGGGACCGGTCTCACGATGAGCCGGTCGCCGGCGTCGACGATCACCACAGCCTTCGTCCCCCAGCGACGCCGGACTTCGGCCGGCAAGGAGATCTGGCCGCTTGCCGTCACTCTCGCCGTTATCGCATCGATCACACATTCATCATATCAACGCAATGTCCGAACGATGATGGACACCTGGCCATGACACGCGACCGATCCCGTCATACGCACGAGCGCGAGCCGCCTCGAGGGTGGCACCCGTTCCGGTAACGGCGAGCACCCGGCCGCCGGCCGTCACCAGGCGGCCGTCGGGCCCGGCGGCGACGCCGGCGCAGTAGACCCTCACGCCCTCGACGGCCCGAGCGGCGTCGAGGCCCTCGATTACGTCACCCGTGCGTGGGCTGACCGGGTATCCCTCGGTCGCCGCGACCACGGTCACGGCGACCTCCGGGCGCACCGTCGGCATCGTGCGGAGGTGACCCGCCGCCGCTTCGGCCAGGAGCGCCGCCAGGTCGCCGTCGAGGCGGGGCAGCACCACCTGTGCCTCCGGGTCGCCGAACCGGACGTTGTACTCCAACACATACGGCCCATCGGCCGTCAACATGAGGCCGGCGTAGAGCACACCCCGGTAGTCGATGCCGCGCCGCCGGAGCTCGTGGAGTGTCGGTGCCACCATGGCCTCGGCCAACCGCTCCCCTTCGGCGGCGTCGACAGCCGGAACGGGCGAGAACGCGCCCATGCCGCCCGTGTTGGGGCCGGTGTCGCCGTCGCCGACCCGCTTGTGGTCCTGGGCCGACGGCAACGGAACGACGCGGGCGCCGTCGGTGAGACAGAGCAGCGACACCTCGGGCCCGGCCAGACCGGCTTCGATCACGACCCCGGTCGGCAGCTTGGCGCGCACGTCCTCGGCCGCTTCTTCCATCTCGTCGGTCACCAGCACGCCTTTGCCGGCGGCCAGGCCGTCGGCCTTCACCACGTAGGGGCCGGGCAGCGACTTCAGGAACGCGATGGCCTCTCGGACGTGGTCGCCTCGGAACGACCGGTGGGCGGCGGTCGGGACGCCGGCCGCGCAGAGCACGTCCTTCATCCACGCCTTCGATCCTTCGAGCCAGGCGCCATCGGCACCGGGGCCGAACACGAGGGCACCGCCGGCACGGAGCCGGTCGGCGAGCCCGTCGACGAGCGGTGCCTCAGGCCCGATCACGTACAGGTCGACGTCCAACGCCTCGGGCGGGGCGGCCGTCGCCCACGGGATGCCAGGATTGCCTGGCGTCACCACGACGTCGGCGGTGCGGGCGAGCGCCTCGGCGAGGGCGTGCTCCCGCCCTCCCGAACCGACGACGGCGACCCTCATCTAGCCGAGCTGGACGTACTGGTCGCGCCCTGGGCCGACGCCGACGAACCGGATCGGCACGCCTACTTGGTCCTCGACGAGGGCGAGGAAGTGGCGCGCTTCCTGCGGCAGGTCGTGCGGTTCACGGCAGCCGGTGAGATCCGTGCGCCACCCGGGTAGCTCCTCGTACACCGGCACCACGTCGTGCAGCACCGACTGGTGGTACGGCAGCGTCGTGAGCTTCACGCCGTCGTGCTCGTAGGCGGTGCACACCTTGACGACGTCGAGGGTGTCGAGCACGTCGAGCTTCATGACGCCGAGCTCGCTCAGCGAGTTGATACGAACGGCGTGGCGCAGCATCACGGCGTCGAACCAGCCGGTGCGGCGGCGGCGACCCGTGTTGGTGCCGAACTCGTGGCCGCGCTCGACGAGGAGCTCGCCGACGCCGTCGAACAGCTCCGTGGGAAAGGGACCGGCCCCGACACGCGTCGCGTAGGCCTTGGCGATGCCGATCACCCGTTCGATGTGACGGGGGCCGACGCCGGCGCCCGTGCACGCTCCACCGGCCACGGGGTTCGACGAGGTCACGTACGGATACGTGCCGTGATCGAGGTCGAGGAACGTCGCCTGCGCCCCCTCCAGGAGCACGTGCTGGCCCGCCTCGAGGGCGTCGTGCACCAGACCCACTGTGTCGGTGATGTACGGCGCCAGACGCGGCGCGTACCCGCCGAGGTAGCGCTCGGCGATGTCGTCGGCTGCCAACGGCAGCCGGTTGTAGACCCGCGCCAAGACGGCGTTCTTCTCTTTCAGGGCCTGGTCGAGCTTGGCCCGGAAGATCTTGGGGTCGAGGAGGTCCTGCACGCGCAGGCCGGACCGCAGCGCCTTGTCGGCGTAGGCGGGGCCGATCCCGCGGCGGGTGGTGCCGAGCTTGTTCCGGCCCAGCCGACGCTCGGTGACGAAGTCGATCTCCTGGTGGTACGGCAGGATCAGGTGGGCGTTGCCGGAGACACGCAGCCGGCCGCAGTCGACGCCGCCGGATTCGAGCCGGTCGATCTCGGCCAGCAGGACGCCCGGATCGACCACCACGCCGTTGCCGATCACCGGCGTCACATGGTCGTACAGGACACCCGAGGGGATGAGCTGGAGCGCGAAGCGCTCGCCGTCGACCACGATGGTGTGGCCGGCGTTGTGGCCGCCCTGATAGCGGACCACCATCGACATCTCCTTGGCGAGGAGATCGGTGAGCTTGCCCTTCCCCTCGTCTCCCCACTGGGTGCCGACGACGACGGTTGCAGGCACGGGGTCGAGGTTAGCGAGTGGGCTGCCACCGCCGGCCGGAGCCGAGACGGTGACAGCCCGTCGCTCCCCCCGTTGATCCGAGGTAGGTCAGGCGTCAGCAGGCTGACGGCGGCCCATGAAGACGAGGCCGGCGCCGAGCAGAACGGCGACGAGGCCGACGAGGGCCAGCATCGTCGACGCCGAACCGGTGACCGGCAGCGACGACGGCAGAGCCGCCGGAGTCTCGGTCGGGTCCTCGGTCGCAGGGGTCTCGGCGTCCGGGGTGGTCGGCGTCTCGGGGGCGACCCCGATCGGCAACACGACGGCCGACGTGGGGGGCTCAGACGACGGCGGCGCCGACGTGGGCGGCTGCGTCGTCGGCGTTGACGTCGGCGGTTGTGTCGTCGGGGTCGACGTCGGCGGCTCAGACGACGGCGGCGTGCTCGACGGCGGCGTCGACGACGGCGGCGTGCTCGACGGCGGCGTCGACGACGGCGGCGTCGATGACGGAGGCGTGGACGACGGAGGCGTCGTCGTGGGCGGCTCGGTCGTCGGTGGCACCGTCGTCGGCGGTGCGGTCGTCGTGGTGGTGCCGTTGCTCCCGCACGGGCCGTGGCTCAGGTTGAAGTTGCCGATCGTGGTGCCCTCGGGCAGGCTCACGGACGCACCGGTCACCGTCACACCGTCACCGATGTGGGCAGTGGTGAGATAGTGCGCCGTCGAGCCGGTGACCTTCCACAGGCCGACCGACGACGACGTGCCGTTGGACCACGACACAGTGATCGAGCTCGGTGCGGTGCCGTCGACAGATGTGATCACGAAGTGCCACTCGGTGCTGTTGCACTCGTGATTGCTGATGGTGGCGCCGCGAAAGGACCCACTGTCTGCCTGGGCCGACCCGGCCACGGCGGCGATGCCGAGTGATGTGATGCCCACGGCCAGCAACCCGGCCGCGAAGAGTGAACGTATCCTCACGAGACTGACTCCTCTTCTCCTTGGAATGAGGGGTCGGTTTCGCGCTCGCTCCTCGACGGACTACGCGACCAATTACGTCCGCCGGATCAATGCACCCGCTCTTGCTTGTGTGGTGATTATGACGGCATCCGGCCGCTCGGATGACGCTGAGAGTGACAAAAGGTCCGGATGACCTATGCCGAGGCGACCGCCATCGTCAGCTCGTCGCCGACGGCGTCGACGGTGACGGTGTCGCCCTCACCGACCTTCCCCTCGAGAATCTCCAGCGCAAGACGGTCGCCGATCTCCCGCTGGATCACCCGCTTCAGCGGGCGAGCTCCGAACACCGGGTCATAGCCGTCACGGGCCAAGAGCGCCTTACCACTTTCCGTGACATCGAGCACGATGCGGCGATCGGCAAGCCGGTCGCGCACGTGGCGCAGCTGGATGTCGACGATCTGCGTCAAATCGGCCTGCGTGAGCGGCCGGAACCGGATGATCTCGTCGACGCGGTTCACGAACTCTGGCTTGAAGACCGACAGCGGGTCGCCCTGCAGGTTCGAAGTCATGATGAGCACGGTGTTGGTGAAGTCGACGGTGCGGCCCTGGCCGTCGGTGAGCCGGCCGTCGTCCATCACCTGCAGCAGCACGTTGAAGACGTCGGGATGGGCCTTCTCGATCTCGTCGAGCAGCACCACGCTGTAGGGCCGCCGCCGTACCGCCTCGGTGAGCTGGCCGCCCTCGTCGTAGCCGACATAGCCCGGGGGCGCGCCGATCAGGCGGGACACGGAGTGCTTCTCCATGTACTCGCTCATGTCGATGCGCACGATGGCCCGCTCGTCGTCGAACAGGTACTCGGCCAGCGCCCGGGCCAGCTCGGTCTTGCCGACGCCGGTGGGCCCGAGGAACAGGAACGAGCCGATGGGCCGGTGCGGGTCCGACAGCCCAGCGCGGCTGCGGCGGATGGCGTTGGCGACGGCACGCACGGGGTCGCCCTGACCGACGACCCGCTCGTGCAGCACCTCCTCCAGGCGGACGAGCTTCTGCATCTCGCCTTCCATCAGCCGGCTGACGGGAACGCCGGTCCACTTGGACACCACCTCGGCGATGTCCTCCGAGTCGACCTCCTCCTTGAGCATGCGGCGGCTCGACTGCAGCTCGTCGAGGTGCTCGGTGGCGTCAGCGATGCGGCGCTCGAGCTCGGGGATGCGGCCGTAGCGGATCTCGGCCGCCTTCTCGAGATCGGGCTCTCGCTCCAACTGCGTGCGCAGCGTCTCGAGCTCCTCCTTGAGGGTGCGGATGGCCCCGATGGCCTCTTTCTCCGACTCCCAGTGGGCCTTCATCTCGTCGATCTGGCTCTTCAGAGCGGCCAGCTCGGCGTCGATGGCGTCGAGGCGCTCCTTGGAGACCTCGTCGGTCTCCTTGGCCAGGGCCACTCGCTCGATCTCGAGCTGGCGCATGCGCCGGTCGACCACGTCGATCTCGGTCGGCAGCGAGTCGATCTCGATGCGCAGCCGGCTGGCGGCCTCGTCGACCAGGTCGATCGCCTTGTCGGGCAGGAACCGCCCGGTGAGGTAACGGTCCGAGAGCACGGCCGCCGACACGAGGGCCGAGTCTTGGATGCGCACGCCGTGGTGGACCTCGTAGCGCTCCTTCAGGCCGCGCAGGATCGCGATGGTGTCCTCGACGGTCGGCTCACCGACGAAGATCGGCTGGAAGCGGCGCTCGAGAGCAGCGTCCTTCTCGATGTGCTTGCGATACTCGTCGAGGGTGGTGGCGCCGATCATGCGCAGCTCGCCCCGGGCGAGCATCGGCTTCAGCATGTTGCCGGCGTCCATGGCGCCCTCGGCGGCGCCGGCGCCGACGACGGTGTGGAGCTCGTCGATGAACGTGATGATCTCGCCGTCGGAGTCGGTGATCTCCTTGAGGACGGCCTTCAGCCGCTCCTCGAACTCGCCCCGGTACTTCGAGCCGGCGATCATCGAGCCGAGGTCGAGGGCGACGACCCGCTTGTGCTTCAGGCTCTCGGGCACATCGCCGTCGGCGACACGGCGGGCCAGGCCCTCCACGATGGCCGTCTTGCCGACGCCGGGCTCCCCGATCAGCACCGGGTTGTTCTTGGTGCGCCGGGACAGCACCTGGATGACGCGCCGGATCTCCTCGTCGCGGCCGATGACGGGATCGATCTTCCCGTCCCGGGCCGCCTGGGTGAGGTCACGGCCGTACTTCTCCAGGGCCTGGAACTGGTCCTCGGGGTTCTGGCTGGTGACTCGGTGGCTGCCCCGGACGTCACGCAAGGCGCTCAGCAGCTCCTCGCGGTCGACACCGAGGCGATCGGCCATGGCCAGGAGCAGATGCTCAGCCGACAGGTAGTCGTCACGCAGCTCCTTCCGGGCGGCGTCGGCCGCCTCGAAGACCTGCGTGACCTCCCGGCTCGTGCGCGGCTCGCTGCCGCCGTAGGCCTTCGGGAGGCGCTCGACGGCCTCGTCGGCCCGGTTGCGCACCATGAGCGGCGCCATGCCGAGCTTCTGCAGGACGGGCAGCACGATGGAGTCCTCCTGGCGGAGCAGGGCGGCCAGGAGGTGGTCGGGAGTGACCTCCGGGTTGGCGTTGACCCTCGCCTGCTCGAGAGCGGCGGCGACGGCCTGCTGGGTCTTGGTGGTCCACTTGTTCGGATCGAGCGCCATATGGCTGCCAGTCTACGTCCCGGGCGCAGATACTGAGCGTCCTCGTATCAAGTTTTCTGACAGTACGCCGCCGGGCTACTCGGCGCTGGACCGGGCCCAGAGGTTGACGCCGGCGTCGGTGGCGTAGCGGTCGATCTCGGCCAGCTCGTCGTCGGAGAAGTCGAGGCGGGCGGTAGCGGCCAGGTTCTCCTCGAGCTGGGCCACGCTGCTGGCTCCGACCAGCGCCGAGGTGACCCGGGGATCGCGCAGCGTCCAGGCGATCGCCATCTGGGCCAGCGACTGGCCGCGGCGGGCGGCGATGTCGTTCAGAGCCCGTACCTTGGCCAGCGTCTCGTCGCTCAGCTGGGTCCGGCTGAGCGACCCGTCCCGGCT
>JBKOXV010000126.1:0-8372 GCA_046725105.1 bacterium
GCGGTGGAGGCGGGCGGCCCCGTGCGCACGGTGACCGGGAACTTGGGGCCGGCGAAGGGCTGGGTGGTGCTCGTGACCGCCGCGCTGTCGACCGGCGGAGCGGGCGCCGCCACGACGGCTTGCGAGGTCGGCGCCGCCGACGGCGTCGAGGACTGCAACGGGACGACCGGGGCTCGGTTCAAGGCCGCCGCCACCGTCGTCGTCGTGGAGGGAGTGAGGACGATTGTCTGGACCTTGCCGTCGATGGTCTTCACCTGCTCCGTGCCCGTCGTGAAGAGGCGGTTGATGCCCAGCAGGCTGAGGCCGGCCAGCATGCCGACCATCGGCACGGCGAGCCGCTTGCGCAGGAGTTGGGCCCGGACGGCGGCGGCCTGCGAGCGCGACATGCCGATGATCCGCATGAGGCGCTCCTCGAGCTCCTCATCGTCGACATCGAGCACTTCGCCGAGAGCGTCGAGGTCTTCCTGGCGGATCTTGACGTCCTGGTCGAGCCGCAGGCCCCGCACGCGGCGGACGAGCGCGACGAACGCTGCCAGCACGGTGTCGTCGTCGAGACTGGTGACGGGGATGGCGACGGCCTGGTCGCCGATCTGCATGATGCCGGTGGACGGATCGAACGACACGACGGCCCGGCGGGGCAGGAGCTCGGTCAGCCGGGCGCCGCAGGCGGCGGCGATGCCCTCCACCTCGTCGTCGGTGGGGACGACGTCACCACGCTCCCACCGGCGGACGGTGCGCACGGGTACGCCGACGGAGGACGCCAGGTCCCGCTCGCCGATGCCAGCGACGGCACGAGCCCGAGCGACCAGCCACCCCACGCGGGCCGCGGGCATACCCGCGGTGTACGTGTACCGTGCGTCCGTCACCAGCCCTCCAAGCGCAGGCGAGCACTCGTCACTGAAGCTTCTCCCACCACCCGCGTAAATAGGTCATTTGGACTGTACTCCCTGATTGGAATGCACTAGTGCGTCTGCTGATCGCTCGTTGCGCCGTCAGGTACGCGGGCCGGCTCGAAGCGTCGCTTCCCACCGCCGTCCGCCTCATCATGGTAAAGGCTGACGGCTGCGTGTCCATCCACGCCGACGGCGGCGCCTACAAACCGCTGAACTGGATGAACGCGCCGAACGTGCTGGTCGAGGAGCCGGGCCGGTGGACGGTCACCAACGCCAAGGGCGAGCGGCTCGTCATCGAGATCGACGAGGTCCTGGACGACGCCCGCCACGAGATGGCTCCGGACCCCGGCCTGTCCAAGGACGGCGTAGAGGCAGAACTTCAGGTGCTGTTAGCACTGGCGCCACACACGATCGAAGACGGCCTGGTCCTCGTGCGACGGGAGTATCCCACCGGGATCGGGCCGGTCGACCTCCTGTGCCGGGCCGTCGACGGTTCAGCCGTGGCCGTCGAGGTGAAGCGCCGCGGCGAGATCGACGGGGTGGAGCAGCTGACCCGCTACGTGGAGCGCCTCGATCTCGACGGCACGCTGCGCCCGGTCCGGGGCATCTTCGTGGCCCAGGTCGTGAAGCCGCAGGCCCGGGTGCTGGCCGAGGCCCGGGGTTTCCGTTGGGTCGAGGTGGACTACGACGACCTGCGCGGTCGCAAACCCGAGGAACTCAGGCTGTTCTGAACACCGCGCCGGTTTCTTGTCACTGAATCGTGCGAAAACCGCCCGATTCGCCGACAGGAAGCATTCCTGGCGGCGCCTTCAGCTGGGGCCAGGTGCCCTCCTCGCCGTCCATACCGGCGTTCTTGCGGGCCTTGCCCAGCAGGTCGGCCACCACGGCGCCGAGTTTGGTGGGATCCTCGATGGGCTCCGTGCGCGGTCCCCGGTGCCAACCCTCGGCGATGGCCAGGGTCTGGCCGGACGCCTCGAAGACCCGGCCGGTGACGCCGGCCGACTCGGTGGAGGCCAGCCACGTGACGATGGGGGCGATCCAGCGGGGTGAGCGCATCTCGCGCTCCTCGTCGGTCTCCGGGGGCGGCCCCAGGCCCTCGGTCATGCGGGTGAGGGCGACGGGGGCAACGGCGTTGACGGTGACGCCGTAGCGGGCCAACTCCAGGGACGCGATGTTGGTGAAGGCGGCGAGGCCGGCCTTGGCGGCGCCGTAGTTCGTCTGCCCGGGGTTGCCGTAGATCCCCGACACGGAGGTCGTGTTGATGATGCGGCCGTCGACGGTCTTGCCCGCCTTCACCTGCTCCCGCCAGTACGCCGCCGCCCAACGGCTGGGCGAGAACGTGCCCTTCAGGTGGACCTTGATGACGGCGTCCCACTCCTCCTCCGTCATGTTGGTGAGCATGCGGTCGCGCAGGATGCCGGCGTTGTTGACGAGGACGTGGAGGTCGCCGAAGGTCTCGACGGCGGTGTTGACGAGGCGCTGGGCGCCTTCCCAGCTGGAGATGTCGTCGCCGTTGGCCACGGCCTGGCCGCCGGCGCCGTTGATCTCGGCCACGACCTGCTCGGCCGGGCTCAAGTCACCACCGGTGCCGTCGACGTTGCCGCCGAGGTCGTTCACCACGACCTTGGCGCCGTGCCGGGCGAGCGACAGCGCGTGCTCACGGCCGATGCCGCGCCCCGCCCCCGTCACGATGGCGATGCGACCGTCCAGGAAGGTACTCATGGCCGACCATCTTGCCCGGTGGCCCCGCCGAGGCGAAAAGCAGCTTCTAATGTCCGCGTCGTGATCGAGGCCGACGTCGTGGTGGTGGGCGGGGGCCCAGCCGGCTCGGCCGCCGCCATCACGTTGGCCCGAGCCGGCCGCGACGTGCTGCTCGTCGACAAGGCTCGGTTCCCACGCGACAAGTGCTGCGGCGACGGCTTGACGACCGGGGCTCTGCGCACTCTCGAACACCTCGGCCTGGTGCCGGCCGCCGTGCCCTCGTGGCAGGTGGTCGACGCCGCCTGGGTTCGTTCGCCGTCCGGGCGAGTCGCCGCCTTCCCCTTCCCAGCCGGGCGGGGCCAGTACGGTGCCGTCGCCCCGCGGCTCGAGCTCGACGCCGCCCTGCTCGACGTGGCCCGCGCCAGCGGCGTCAAGGTGTACGACGGCCACGGCCTGGTGGGCGCGGCCCAGCACGGCGACGCCGTCGTGCTCGACGTCGACGGCCTCGGCTCAGTGCGCTCCTGGTACGCCGTGGGTGCTGACGGCATGTGGTCGCCGCTTCGAAAGCTCCTCGGGTGGAGCGAGCCGGGCTATCTCGGCGAGTGGCACGCCTTCCGCCAGTACGCCTCGGCCGTCACCGGCACCGCGACCCACCGGCTCTGGGTGTGGTTCGAACCTGACCTGCTGCCCGGCTACGCCTGGTCGTTCCCGCTGCCTGGGGGCCGGGCCAACGTCGGGTTCGGTGTCCTGCGGGTCGACGGTCGGCGCACGGGCGAGATGAAGGAACAGTGGGAGGACCTCGTCGCCCGCCCGCACGTGCAGCAGGCGCTCGGGCCCGACGCCCGGCTGGAGGGAACGGTCAAGGCGTGGCCCATACCGGCCCGTATCGATCGGGCCGTGCTCGGAGCCGGGCGGGTGCTGTTCGTGGGGGACGCCGCCGCCGCCACCGATCCCATGACGGGTGAGGGCATCGCCCAGGCCCTCGACAGCGGGATCGCGGCCGCCGACGCCATCACTGCGGCCGGGGCCCTCGCACCCGAGACGGCCCAGCGAACCTACGCCGCGACGGTTCGCCGCACGTTGATCCCCGACCACCGGATGGCGGTGGCGCTGCAACGGGTCCTACGCCGATCGAGCGGTGCCCGCGGCGCCGTGCGGATCGCCGGCCTCACCTCGTGGACCCGCCGCAACTTCGGGCGCTGGCTGTTCGAGGACGAGCCCCGCGCCGTCGTCCTCACGCCGCGCCGGTGGCACCGGCGATTCCTTCAGCGCGACGGCACCTTTCGATGAACGCAGGGTGAAACCACCGCGGAGTTCATCCTCCGGTCACGCGCCCGACACCCGGGCTGGATACCGTCGTCCCTGTCAACGCCGGATCCCCCCATCCCTGGGCGTGACCGCAGGGTCGCCACACCTCTCTCCCCCCTGGAGGTGTGGCGATCCGCCGTTTTGGGACAAGGGGGAGGGCCACAGCCTCTCCCACTGACGGCAGGTCGTCCTAGGGTTGACGGCCATGCGCACCCGCCTGACCGACATCCTCGAGGTGGATCACCCCGTCATGCTCGCCGGCATGGGCGGGGTCTCGTACCACCGCCTGGTCGCCGCCGTCTCCGAGGCCGGCGGGTTCGGCTGCATGGGCGCCTCCACCATGGCGCCGGACGAGATGGTGGCCGAGATGGCCAAGGTGCGCGAGCTCACCTCGAAACCGTTCGGGGTCGACCTCCTCACCGCCCTCCCCGGCCAGATCGCCAACCAGATCGCCGACGTCGTCAAGGGCGGCGCCCGCGTGTTCGTGGCGGGCCTGGGCGTGCCGCGCGACGCCATCGAGATCCTCCACGACAGCAATGTCCTCGTGGGTTCGATGGCGGGCAAGGTGCGCCACGCCGTGGCCGCCGTCGAGAGCGGCTGCGACTTCGTCGTGGCCCAGGGCACCGAGGCAGGTGGGCACACGGGCACGGTCGCCACCGTGGCGCTCGTGCCCCAGGTCGTCGACGCCGTCGGCGCCCGCGTCCCGGTCGTCGCCGCCGGCGGGCTGTTCGACGGGCGGGGACTCGCCGCCGCCCTGGCCCTCGGGGCCGACGGCGTGTGGCTCGGAACGCGCTTCATCGCCTCCCCTGAGGCACGCGCCGTCGCCGGCTACAAGGAGACGCTGCTCGACCTGGCCGAGGACGGCACCGTCATCAGCCGGGCCTACACCGGCAAGACGTGCCGCGTGGTCCGCAACGAATGGACGCAGCACTACGAGGAGCACCCGGAGGAGCTGCAGCCGTTCCCCACCCAGGTCGCCGTGTCGGCCCGCGCCGGCGCCAACCACCTGGGGGCGCCCGACGGCACCGCCACCGACCCGCGTCGCGAGTTCTACCCGTGTGGCCAGGGCGTCGGCGCCATCCACGCCCTCGAGCCCGCCGGCGACATCGTGCGCCGACTGGTCGCCGAAGCCGAAGCCGTGGTCGACCGCCTCGGCGCCATTCGGGCCCGTTGACGCTGCAGCTCGACGCCGTCGAAGCTTTCGTCGCCCGGACGTGGCCCGACGACATCGTGCCGGCGCTCGAGCGCTTCATCACCATCCCTGACCTCTCACCGGCCTTCGACACGGACTGGGAGGCCCACGGCCATGTGGCGGCGGCCGTCGATCTCGTCGTCGGCTGGTGCCGGACCCGTCCGATCGGCGGGATGACCGTCGCCGTCGAGCAGCTGCCCGGACTGACGCCGGTCGTCGTGATCGAGGTGCCGGCGTTCGGCACTGCCGATCCCACCGACACCGTCCTGCTCTACGGCCACCTCGACAAGCAACCCGAGATGGTGGGATGGCGAGACGGCCTGGGCCCGTGGACGCCGGTGCTGGACGGCGAGCGCCTGTACGGACGGGGCGGCGCCGACGACGGCTACGCCGTGTTCGCGTCGCTGGTCGCCATCGAGGCCGTGCGGGCCGGCGGCGGCTCGCACGGCCGCTGCCTCGTGATCGTCGAGGCCAGCGAGGAGAGCGGCAGCTGCCATCTCCCGGCCTACATCGACGCCCTCGCCGATCGCATCGGCTCGCCCAGCCTGGTGGTGTGCCTCGACTCGGGTGCCCTCGACTACGAGCGACTGTGGGTCACCACCTCGCTGCGCGGGCTGGTCGGCGGCACGCTCACGGTGGAGATCCTCGACGAGGGCGTGCACTCGGGGACGGCAAGCGGGATCGTGCCCGACTCGTTCCGGATCGCACGCGCTCTTCTCGATCGCATCGAGGATCCCGTGACCGGCGCCGTCACGCCGGCCGTGTGCCACGTCGAGGTGCCGGAGGATCGCCGGCGCGAAGCCGAGGCCACCGCCGCCGTGCTGGCCGACTCGCCGTCGGCCGTATTCCCGTTCGCCGCCGGCGCCGGACCAGTGACGCCCGATCCGGTGGCCCAACTGCTCGTCCGCACGTGGGCGCCGACCCTCACCGTCACCGGAGTCGACGGCCTCCCGCCCACAGCGAGGGCCGGCAACGTGCTGCGCCCCTCCACGGCGTTGCGCCTCTCGATGCGGCTACCGCCCACCTGTGCCGCCGACACCGCCCTCGCCGCCGCGACGCACGAGCTGCTCAGCGACCCGCCCTACGGGGCGCGGATCCGGTTCGACCGCATCGAGGCCGCCGGCGGCTGGAATGCACCCGCGTTCGCCCCGTGGCTGTGGGAGGCGCTGGACGCGGCGTCGCTACGGAGCTTCGGCGCGCCGGCGTGCGCCTACGGGGAAGGCGGCTCCATCCCGTTCGTGGGCATGTTCGGGGCTCGTTACCCCAACGCCCAGTTCGTGATCACCGGCGTGTTGGGTCCGCACTCGAACGCCCACGGACCCAACGAGTTCCTCGACCTGCCTACGGCGCGCGGCGTCACCGTCACCATCGCGTCCGTGCTCGACGCCCACGCCCGCCGCCCTTCCTCCGCCCCTGCGCCCTCCTAGAGGCAGGACCTGACGGCATCCAGGAGCGCCTCCACCCGGGGATCACCGGCGAGGTTCATCTCCATCTTGTTCATCACGTAGCCGAAGGCGACGCCCGACTCGGGATCGGCGAACCCCAGCGACCCTCCGGCGCCGGCGTGCCCGAACGAGCCCGGCCCCAGCATCGGGCTGAACGGCCCACACGTCATGAAGCCGAGACCGAACGTCGTCTGGGCCATGAGGCAGCTGTCCGTGCCAGAGGTGAGCGTCGTGCGGGCCCGCTCGACGACCGCAGGGGGGAGGAGACGGAGGCCGTCGACCTCGCCGATGCAGGCGGCGTACATCCGCGCCAGCGAACGGGCATTCGTGATGCCGTTGGCGGCCGGGATCTCCGCGGCGTGGATGTCGCGCCGGTTGAAGGTGAATTCGTCACCGCCGAGGGAGAAGGCGCCGTTCAGTGACATGGCCCGGCCACCGAGCGTGCCGGGGCCCATCACGGCGGCCATCATCTCGGCCAGCTCGGGAGGCGGTGGGGGTGCGGGGATGAGAGGCGACACGCGGGCTTCTTCTGCCTCGGGAAGACCTATCCAGAACTCGAGCCCGAGCGGCGACGCCGCCTCGGCGGCGAAGAACTCGCCGATGGGCTTGCCGGTCACCCGCCGCACCAATTCGCCGGCGAGATATCCGTAGGTCAGGGCGTGGTAGCCATGGGCCGTGCCCGGCGGCCAGAACGGCGCTTGCGCCGCGAGGGCGTCGACAATCGGCTCCCACGCCAACACCTCCTCCAACGAAGCGAGGCGTCCACGGTGACCAGCCCGGCTTGGTGCGAGAGCACCTGGGACACGCTCATGTCGGCCTTGCCCGCGGCAGCGAACTCGGGCCAATAGTCGGCAACCGGCGCGTCGTAGTCGATGAGCCCTCGGTCGGCGCAGATGCCCACACAGATGGCCGTGGCGCCCTTCGTCGTCGAGAACACCAGCTGCAACGTGTTGTCGTCGTACGGCGCGTCGCCGGCGACCTCGAACCGGCCGCCCCAGAGATCGACAACGGGCCGACCGTGGAGGTGCACCGACACGGCCGCCCCGACATCGAGGCCGCCGGCGAGATTCGCCTCGAAGGCCCGGCGGACCGGCTCGAAACTGTTGTCGACGAAGCCGCCCACGTCAGGCATCGTCGACGATCGCGCGCAGCTGCTCGATGGTCTTGACGGCGTCGGAGCCCACCGGGTTGACGGCCAGCACGGTGACGCCGGCCTCCTTGTAGGCAGCCACCCGCTCGGCCACGTAGGACGCCGGTCCGACGAGCGACGTCTTCTCCAGCCAGTCGGCGGGCACCTTGGCGGCGGCGGCGTCCTTCTGGCCGTAGAGGTAGAGGTCCTGGATCTCGACGGCCTCGTCCACGTAGCCGTAGCGCCGGGCCAGGTCGTTGTAGAAGTTCTTGCCCCTGGCGCCCATGCCGCCGACGTACAGCGCCGTCTGCGGGCGCGCCATGTCGCGGATGTGATCGGCCTTGTCGCCGACGAGGTCCTCCCCGATGGCGAGCAGTCCGCCGGCGCCGACCTCGAGCGGGCCCAGCCCCGGAGACCGCCTCGCCAGGCCCGCCTCGAGCCCGTCGCCCCACACCGACGCGGCGCGCTCGGGGATGAACATGATCGGGAGCCAGCCGTCGGCCACCTCGGCCGTCGCCTCGACCGCCTTGTCCGTCAACGCCGCCCACCAGATCGGGATGCCGGCCCGAACCGGGTGGTTGATCAGCTTCAGCGGCTTGCCGAGTCCCGTTCCCTCACCCTCGGGCAACGGCACCTTCACCGTCTGGCCTTCGTACACGAGCGGCTCGCGCTTCCAGACCATGCGACAGACGTCGATGTACTCC